>CANQZB010000052.1 GCA_947628195.1 uncultured Clostridia bacterium
ACAATTATCTACTAATATATATGATTTGGGGCTAACTTTTTTTATTTCGCGGATGGCCTTTTCAATTTGGTTGATGTTTAATGCGTTTCTTAAAGAATAACCGCGTGAACGTTGAATATAAATTACTTTATAATTGTTTAAAGATATATCTTTTAAAATTGTTGGCATATCAAAGTCATTGTTCACTAAATCAATTTCATTATAATTTATTCCATAATCTTTTAGCGAGCCAACATCTTTGCCTTCTACGCCATAAATAACATTTTTTAATGTGTCGTAAGGGGTGCCGGAAATGCAAAGCATACTATCATTTGGGCGAAGAATGCCCAATAAACTTTGGCTTATTGCCTCTGTACCACAACTTATTAACGGGCTAACAAACGCACATTCAGTGTTAAAAATGCGGGCAAACACTTCGCATAGTTTTGCTTTGCCAATGTCATTGTGGCCGTATCCGGTGCTTCCAATAAAATGGCGTGCCTCTACTCCACTTTCATTAAATGCGTTTAACACTTTTAATTGATTTTTAAATTCAATATCTTCAATTTCTTTAAATGAGTTTTGGGCTCCTTCTTCACACTCATTTAAAAATTTTAAGGTTTTTTCATTAATCTTAATCATTTAAGAACTCCTCTATTAACTTTTTGGCCTGGTTTATATTGCACAATTCTATGTTAGGAATGGTTTTTAGAAAGGTTAATTGCCTTTTACAATAGTTTCGGGTGTGTTGTTTTATTAAATTAATGGTTGTATCTCTGTCAGTTTTGCCCTCGAAATAATCAAACAGTTCTTTGTAGCCTATAGAATTCATAGATTGGAATTCCCTTTTTGCTCCGTTTTTAATTAAATTAGAAACTTCTTCAAACAAGCCATTTTTAACCATTTCATCAACACGAAAATTAATTTTGCTATATATTGTGTCCCTATCTTCCACAACACCAACAGCTAGATAGTCATAATTTGCTAAAATGCTTTGATTTTTAGCCGGTTTTATCGATTCATTTTCAAGTTCTATATATCTAATAACTCGTTTTAAATTGTTTTTGTGAACAGTTTTAGCCTTATCTGGATTAAGTTCGTACAAGATATTCCATACAAATTCGTTACCTTTTTCCACTGCCAGTTGTTGATAATACTCTCTTTTTTGCAAATCTGCACAGTTCCCAAGGCTGTATCCATCAATTAAGGCTTTAATATACAAGCCTGTTCCGCCCACAATAATAGGTGTTTTATTTTTATTAAACACACAAGATATGGCGTTTTTGCAATCGTCAATGAAATTGCTTACATTATAAGTTTCGTTAAAATTTTTAATGTCTATTAAATGATGAGGAATAGTTTTTCGCATTTCGTGGCTTTCTTTTGCACTGCCTATATCAAGCCCGCGATAAATTTGTACGCTATCGGCCGAAATAATTTCGCCGTTATACTTTTTGGCGATTTCTATTGCCAGATTGCTTTTGCCAGAGCAAGTTAAGCCAGTTATAATTACAATTTTACTCATACTATTCTTTTAAACCATTTTTCTATTTGAGATTTTGGTATTACTGTTAAAACAGGCCTTCCATGTGGGCATAAAAGCACAGGATTTTTGTCATCTAGGTGTTTTAAAAGCTCTTTAATCTCCATATCTGATAATTTCATTCCAGATTTTACACTGCTTTTGCAAGCCTTTTGCATTAAATAATGTTTAATTTCATTGTTCATAGACGGCTTTAATATTTTCATATCGTGTATTAAATCATCTACAAAGTTCTTTAAATTTATATCTTTAAGTTGCAAAGGGATGGAATTAATTATTATTCTATTATCTCCAAAATCATCAACATCAAAGCCTAGATTTTCAAGTTCTGGCTTTAAACCTAAAATGTAATTAATTTCAATATCGGATAGTTTTTGTACGTAAGGAACTAATAAGTCTTGTATCACAACGTCCCTATTCTCCACCATCTGGGTAAATTTATCATAGTTTAAGCGTTCGTGGCCTGCGTGAAAATCTAGAATAATTAAATTTTCGCCTCGTTCTATTAGAACGAACTCGTTAAACAACTCACCTATTATTTTAAAATCAACAAAATTTTCAACTGGTTTGTAAGGTGCACTAACATCTTTAATCTCCGGTTCTTCAATTTTAGAAGGTTGTTGCTGATTTTCGGTAGAATTAGATGTTTCAGATTTTAAATCGAACATTGTAATAGGCGAAAAAGATGTTTGCTTTAAGCTTATGGTTTTAAAATCTTGATTTGTAGAATTTGGTTCAATTTTTATTTCTTTTAATGAATCTATATCGGTTTTAATTAAACTTTCGTTTGCAGTCTGCTCGCTTTCGTTAATTTGCTGTGCTTGCGGGTTAAGTTGCTTAAAAATGGCCGATTTTATTGCGGAAAATACTAAATCATAAATTTGGCTTGGGTTTGCAAATTTAACATTGAGTTTATTTGGGTGAACATTTACATCAACATCAACATTTGGCATTTGTATGTTTAAAACGTAAAATGGGAATTGCCTTGTCATTAAATAGTCTTCAAACGCCATATACACGGCTTTGGAAACAATTTCATCAATTACATATCTATTATTAATAATAAGTGTTTGATAAGTTGTGTTGGGCTTGCTAAACCCAATTTTTGACACATATCCGGATAGTTTAATGCCTTTAAATTCCCTTTCAACATAAACAATATTTTGAATAGTTTCTAGCCCATATACACTTTCTGTTGCGTTTAAAAGTCCAGACCCATTTGTGTTGTAAACAGTTTTATCGTCAACCACATATTTAATTTGAAGGGTTGGATGAGCAAGAATATATCTTGAAACAATATTGGTGATTTGTGCCTCTTCCTGCTTTGGCTTTTTTAAAAATTTTCTTCTTGCTGGCGTATTGAAAAACAAGTTGTTAACCTCAATTCTAGTGCCGTTTTCACTAACAGAGGCCGAAACACTGCCAAATTTGCCACCGTTAACTTCTAGCGAATAAGCGCATTCTGAATTTGCGGTTTTTGTTAATATAGAGGTTTGGCTTACATTAGAGATGCTTGCCAAAGCTTCACCTCTAAAGCCAAGTGTGG
Source organism: uncultured Clostridia bacterium (assembly GCA_947628195.1). GTDB lineage: Bacteria > Bacillota > Clostridia > Christensenellales > UBA1242 > Onthoplasma. Next base: position 3,069 of record CANQZB010000052.1, read on the forward strand.
TTATATTGTCTAAATCTTCAACATTTTTAATTTTGCTTGTTGCGTGAGGTAAAAAGGCTGTTACAATATCATCCTGTTCAATGCCTTTGCCGTTATCTTTAACTATAATTTGGTCAATTCCACCATTTTTTATTTCTATTTGTAGTTTAGTTGCTCCGGCATCGAGTGAGTTATCCAACAACTCCTTAACGATTGAAAAAGGACTTTCTACCACTTCACCTGCAGAAATTCGGTTAATAATGTAACTATCCAAAATGTTAATTGCCATATTATTTAATTAATTCCTTTAAATGTTTTAATGTGTCAAAGGCGGATAATGGCGAAATGTTATTTAAATCGATTTCTTTTAAAATGTTTGTTATTTCATTATCCTTTTGTTGACCGCTTTCAATTTTTTCATTTTCTAATTCTTTAATTAGTTGTTTTGCCCTTTCAATAACATTATTTGGCAAACCCGCAAGGCTTGCAACCTCTATGCCATAACTTCTTGTTGCACTGCCCCGCATAATTTTGCGCAAAAATACTAATTTGCCACCTATTTCTTTTATGGAAATGCAATAATTTTTAACGCCATCGTACTTGCCCTCTAACTGCATTAGTTCGTGATAGTGCGTTGCAAAAAGCGTTTTTGCATTTAAGTTTTTAGATAAATATTCCACCACTGCCCAGGCAATTGAAAGGCCATCAAATGTTGAAGTGCCCCTGCCCACTTCGTCCAAAATTATTAGGCTGTTGTTCGTGCAAAAATTTAATATATTGGCAACTTCAATCATTTCAACCATAAAGGTGGATTGCCCAACAGCCAAATCATCACTTGCCCCAATTCTTGTAAAAATTCTGTCCACTATGCAAATATCGGCCTGTTCTGCCGGAACAAAACTTCCCATATGCGCAAGATATGTAATTAAGGCCACTTGGCGCATAAATGTAGATTTACCTGCCATATTAGGGCCGGTTAAAATGATTGTGCGCTGGTCATTGTCATTTAATAAGCAATCATTAGGAATAAAATCTGTTTTGTTAATTTTTTCAACAACGGGGTGCCTACCCGCAATTATTTTTATTTGCTTGTTATCGTTAATTGTTGGCTTTACATAATTGTTTTCTACCGCAACTGTTGCCAACGAACATATACAGTCAGTTTGAGATAAAGCGGTTGCCACCATTTGTAAAGTGTCCGTGTTAGATAAAAGTTGGGCTTTTAATTCGTCAAATATCTTTTCTTCCAATTTTAAAGCATTATCATGGCTAGTTAGCACATTTTCTTCAAACTTTTTCAGTTCTTCTGTAATATAACGCTCGTTATTAGAAACTGTTTGTTTGCGTATGTAAGTGAAAGGAACAAGGTCAGAATATTGCTTATTAACTTCGATGTAATACCCAAAAACTTTGTTGTAGCCTATTTTAAGATTTTTTATGCCAGTTTTTTCACGTTCAACAGATTGCATTTTTAAAATAAAATCTACAGCGTTTTGTTTTAAATTTCTAAAATTATCCAGTTGCTCATTAAAACCATCTTTAATGTAGCCACCATCTTTAAGAAGTGCGGGCGGATTTTCAGTGATTGTTGCCAAAATTAAATTGGCTATGTTAGAAGTATCCACCAATTCGTCAGCCAAATTTATTAAATTTGAATTGCCGGTTTGCATTAAAATTGATTTAATTGCAGGGGTTTGATTTAAAGAATAAGCCAAAGCAATGCAGTCTTTTGGCGTTAAATTGCCATAAGAGATTTTGCCAACTATCCTTTCAATATCTTGCACATGAGATAGTGCCTCAACAAGCGACAAGCGCAATAAAGAGTTGGAATATAGGCTATCAACCATATCCAATCTTGCATTAATAAGGTTTTTGTTTTGTAGAGGTTGCCTTATCCAACTGCGCAAAAGCCTACTTCCGCCATTTGTATTAGTTTTATCTAGCACCCAAAGTAAACTTCCGTGTTTTGAGCCATCCCTCATTGTTTGCTCTATTTCCAAATTGCGCCTTGTGTTAGTATCAACATACATGAACTGGCCATCCTTAATTAAGTTTGGCAATTTTAAGTGTTTAAGTTCACGTTTTTGCGTTTCATAAAAATATTCTAGTAGTGCCCCCACAGCTATAACACAATTTGTTGTGTTAAAATCGAAACCTTTTGTTGATGTAATATTAAATTGCTTGCAAATGTTCTTCTCTGCGTTGGAATAATTAAATGCCCACTCGGTGTAAGCATTTAATTTGTACCCGTTGTTTTGACAACATGGCAATTCACTACTTAGTTCAAGCATCTCGCTGTTGCAAATAATTTCACTTGGATTAACCCTGACAATTTGGTCGTTAATATAACTTGCAAAGCCTTCGCCGGTGTACTCACCAACATTTAATTCCCCTGTTGATAAATCGCTATAAGCATAAGATATTGTATGTTTATTTTTGTAAATACACATTATATATGTATTGCATTGCTCATTTAGCATGGAACTATCTATAACCGTGCCCGGGGTTATTATTCTAACAACTTCGCGTTGCATTACTTTATCTACGAATCTGTCTGTTTGTTCGCATATGGCCACTTTGTAACCTTTTTCTAGTAATTTTTGGGCATATCCCTCATAGGCGTGAAAAGGAACACCGCACATTGGTGCGCGTTCTTCAATTCCGCAATCTTTACCCGTTAAAGTTAAATCCAATTCTTTGCTGGCAACAATGGCGTCATCGTAGAACATTTCATAAAAATCGCCTAACCTATAAAACAGGATACAATCTTTATATTGTTCTTTGGTGGCTAAATATTGCCTCATCATAGCAGATGGTTGCTGATTAACTTCATTCTTCATTTGATTACTCCTGACAATTTATGATTTCTAATTCCTTCTATTTTAACATCTGCAAAATAATTTTGGTTAACGAATTTATAGGTAGGCAGATAAATCTCTCGCCCGCCGTCTGTTAACCCTACCGCAACACCATTAATGAATTTGATTAAACAATTATAGGTTTTATTAAACTGCTTTTTAATTTGTTCTTTTTGTATTATTTTTTGTAAGCGAATAAGCTTGTTTACCCTAACATTTTTGGTTTTTTCATCAATCTGATCTTCGTAATTAGCGGCTGGCGTTCCCGTGCGTTTTGAATACATAAATGCAAAAACTTGATCATATTTTACATGTTTTAAAAGTTTAACAGTTTTGTTAAAATCCTTTTCCGTCTCACCCGGAAAACCTACAATAATGTCGGTTGAAAGAGAAATGTTAGGAATGGCAAACTTTAATTTCCTTATTATTCTATTATATTGCCTAATATCGTAATGGCGGTTCATGCGTTTAAGCACAGCACTGCTACCCGATTGCACTGGCAAATGAAGGGCCTTGGCAATTTTAGGTTCTTTTTTCATAACCTTTATAACATCATCGCCAAAGTCCATAGGGTGCGAAGTCATAAATTTAATTTTAAAATCCCCTTCTATAGTGCACAAATATGTTAAAAGTTCACTGAAAGAAGTTTTTTCGGCTAAATCTTTTCCATACGAATTAACGTTTTGTCCCAATAATGTTATATATTTGTAACCTTTGTTTTGAACTAAATCTTTAACTTCGGCATAAATTGCTTGCGGGCTACGGCTTTGTTCACGCCCCCTTACATAAGGCACAATGCAATATGTGCAGAACTTGTTGCACCCATATATTATGTTAACATAGGCGTTTGTTAAATCATCCCTAACGCAAGTGTCAGTATCCATATCTGCAATAGGCTTATCCAATATATCAACAATGCGCTTTTTTGTAACTGCAAAATTGTTTAAATATTGCGCTATTGCGTTGATATTATGTGTG
>CANQZB010000053.1 GCA_947628195.1 uncultured Clostridia bacterium
TCGACCTTCTGTTCAACGAATCTTCCTTCATAAATTAAAGGAGCAATTACTTTATCTTCTACCCCATCTTTAATTGTATAAGTATGAATGTAGTTTCCTCCAAATTTTACTGCAGTTTTATCATTTTTCATTAGCGGCGTACCCGTAAAACCAACAAAGCATGCATTTGGAAAAACTCTTCTCATCTTCGTTGCTAATTCACCGTAATTACTTCTATGAGATTCATCAACCAAAACAAAAATATCTTTACTGTCATTTCTCGTTTTAGCCTTTTCTGCAATATTAAATTTGTTTATAATTGTAGTAACAATATCTGCTTTTTTTTCATTAATAATATCAATTAAATTCCTTCCGCTAACAGCCCTAGTCGGTTTTATCTTTGTATTACTAAAAGTTCTTGTTATTTGTTTATCCAATTCTTTTCTATCTGTAACTATTATAACTTTGCTTTTGCCCGGATTAATATTGCTTAAAATATAATTTGCAATCATAACCATAGTTAGCGATTTTCCACTTCCTTGAGTATGCCAAATTATACCGCTGTTGCGGTTTCCTTCTTTATTAAACTGAGTTATAGTTTTTATAACATTTTTAACTCCATAAAATTGTTGATATCTGCAAACTTTTTTCACATGTGCATCAAAAAGAATAAAATATCTGGTTATCTCAAGCAATCTTTCTGGCATTAACATAGCGGTAAAAATTTTATCTTGATAGGTCGGGATTCTTTCAAGTTCAAGTGTTTTTACTTTATTCTCTATAAGATCTTTTTCGTCTTTTTCGTAATTCCAAACTGAATAAAACTTTTTACTTGTTCTTGTAGTGCCATATTTTACTTCATTTTTATTGCTCGCTATTACCAACGAAGTGTATTTAAATAATTGAGGAATATATAATTCTGTTTGGTTTCTTATATTTTGTTCAACCGCTTGGTCCACCGATTTATCTGCAGATTTGCATTCTATCGCAACAAGCGGAATTCCATTAATAAATAAAACAATGTCAACTCTGGCACGATTTTCCTTTGTGTCACTATCAACTGAAAATTCTTGCGTTACATGAAAAACATTGTTGGTTAAAAATGTCTCCGGATTCCAATCAATATATTTTAAATCAAATGAAACTTTGCGTCCATCAACCTCTTCTTCATAGCTTCTGCCCATAGTAATTATGTTATACACTCTTTCACTAGCAACAAGCAATCCTTCTTGAATAGGAACATCCAAGTCAGATATAGCTTTATCTATGTTAAAGTTTGAAAATTTGTTTGTTTTTCCATTGTAGTCATAACTGTTTATTTTTTTTAATTGCTCTTTTAAAATATCCTGCAATACACAGCCATACAGCCCTTTTCTCTGTTGAACACATTCTTCAGGAGATATGTATGTATATCCCAATTTTTCAAAGAGTTTAATTGCCGGCTCTTGTGAAATATTTTTTTCAAGCATTTTTTCATTATACATAATAATTACTCCTTTTTTATTTGACATTTATTTTTTTTGTGCTATAATATAAATAGCAAATTTAATAAAGGGATTTGCAAATTTTTTAAAGATTAGTGGCAGCTAATCTTTTTTTATTTTTTATCTTTAGGCGGATTTGGGTCATGTCCATAGCTATTTGAGTATTGAATTTTGCCATCTTTGCCATGAACTATAAGTTCACTTTTTGAGTTTTGACTAAATTGTTTTGCCTTAGCAACCGCATCCGATTTTGTATTAGTATGAATGCTAACGCGATTTACATTGTTTTTTACAACATTCCAACCATCGCAACTCGGAACAACATGATACTCTTTTCTATTGGCCATATTTATACCTCCTTTATAGTGTCAAATCCCTTTAATAAACCATAACAACATTATTTATTGGACATTTTATCAATTATATTTTTTAGAAGTTTTTGTTCATAATTATTTATCTTTTCAATAATTTTTAACTTATTTGTTAATGCTTTTGTTAGTTTTGCAAATAACATTTGTTTATTTTTTGTTATTTCAGGTAAGTCAATTTTTTCTACAGCTGAAATTCCAATACTCTTTACAATTGAACCCTGCATGCTGGAATATAATTGTTTTTTTGCATAATCTCCATTTAAATAGTAAGCAAGAAATTCTGAATTATATTCATTTGTGCTTTTAATTACTGCAAAATTTGAGGTAATTACTAAATTTTCATATTCTTTTGAAATATATACTGCAGTGTAAGGTTCTGATAATCTAATAATAACATCTCCTACAGAGGTTAAATAATCATTACTTATTATTTCATCTGTTTGTAAATCTTCAAGATATTCTGAATTAATATAACCACTTCTATTAATGGACCTTAGGTTTAACTGTTTATGCTTGTACTTCGCATTATCTTTGCCTACCATTTTTTTTCTGGCCACTACCAATCCACTTTTAACTTGAAAAACATCTCCTAAAAGCATTAATCCATCCTCCAATAAATGTTGTCACGATAATAAAATAACATATTTAAAATGAAATGTCAAGCGATTTTCAAAAAAATTTTGTAATGAGATAAAAATAACAGGGTCAATTGAGTAAAATTCCTTAATTCAAACGATTTTTTTAATAAATGGCCTAGTTTTAAGTTATTTCAAAATACTCAAGCCATTTTTTATATTTGTCTTGTGCTGCTAAACAAGTTTCTGTTAAGTATCCTCGTTCAGCATTCCACTCTTTTAATCCTCGATAATAATAAAGCTTAAACTCATCTTCTATTATAAATGGTAAAATGTTGTTAGCCAAACATTCTTTAAACATAATCAAACGCCCAACTCTTCCATTACCATCTTGAAATGGATGAATAATTTCAAAGCGTTGGTGAAACTCAATTATGTCATTAATGGTTTTAACTTTTTTTGAATTGTAATGTTCCAAAAGTTTTTTAATTTCTTCGGTAACTTTTTTCGGTGGACAAGTTTCGTTACCCGCAACTTCATTGGGTCGAGATTTATATTCGCCAACATTAAACCAACTTTTTCCGCTATCACTTGTGCCAAATTTTAAAACATAATGTAATTCTTTAATAAACTTTTCTGTTAAAGGCTTTTTTGCGTTGTCAATAACCATATCTACACATTTAAAGTGATTATTTGTTTCCACAATATCATCAATCTTAACGCCATTTGTTTCGCCAAGTGTGTTAGTTTCAAATATCATACGAGTTTGGTCTTCTGTCAATGTGCTTCCTTCAATATGATTTGAGTTGTATGTGAGAGCAATTTGAGTTTTGTGATAAATTCCACCTTTCAACTTCATATCTTTTTCTTCTTTTAATCTGTTAAGAAGAGGATTATCACTAAACTCTTTTCGTTCAAGTCTTTCTGGTTTTTCGGCATTTTCCGGGATTATCCAAGTTTTGCCTTTAAGTTGTGCACCTTTTACTCTGCCTTGCTGACAATAATTGCGAACAGACCTTTCGCTAATGTTCCATATTTTAGCAATTTCGCTAACAGTTAAAAATTTCATTAACTCAACCCCTCATTAATCTTCAATGTTAAAAACTGAATATTTTTTTCAATTTATTTTGACATCTCTGGTCTTTTAGTGCAGTTTTATCAAAAGTAATTAAAATTGCATCTTTTTCAAATTTTTCTGCAAATTCACCCAAAAATTAAGGTGGAATTTCTCAGCATTCTTTTTCTTCAATCTTTTCAATTTTTAACAATTCCTCATTGACAAGATTAGTATAGCCGATATCGGTAATAATGTCAATATATTTTAATATAAAATTGCCGATATCGGCAAATATTATTGATTTTTGTTTTACAGTTCATTGGCGTCTTTTACATTTTCAAGAAAAATCTTCTTTTTAAATGCACCACGTTTTTCCACTTTTGAATTTCTAATTTTTTCAAACTCGTCATAAGAAACTTTCTTAACATCAAGAATTGCTCTCAACACTTCCTCTAAATCTGCCAATTCTTCAACTTCCCCGCTTTCTAGATATTCATTAAGTTCTTCTTGCATTTTTTGGTTAAGAGTTTCCAAATATTCTTTATCGCTCATAATTCTTGTTGAGCAAGTACAACCGTTGTCGGCGGCAATAATTTCAGGAATTTTATCTCTAACTAACTTGTTATAAATTTTCATATAAACACCTCGTAATTTCATTATAACATAAATTTTTGCAAAATCTCATTTAAACATAAAAAATTGTAAAAATTTGAGTTGATTTGTTATGATTTATTACAAAATTTTAATAAACATCCAAAAAATTTGCGAACATCAAAATTTTTTGTGTATTTTTTTCTTTATGATTGTTTTGGAATTTGCTTTAAAATGTGATATAATGTGCGTATGAAAAATGAAATGATACAGAACAATGTAGCGGATAAGGAAGAAAATTTGAAAGTTTTTGATGCGTTTGGCAATTTTACAGGTCGTTATGCCAAAAGAAGCGTCATTCATAAACTAGGTCTGTTTCACCAAGAAGTGGCATTTATACCTTTAAATGATAAAAAGCAAATTTTACTGCAAAGAAGAAGTAAAAACAAAAAATCATATCCTAACTGTTGGACATTGTGTGCTGGGCATGTTGTTGAGAATCAAACAACTTTAGAAGCCGTGCAAATGGAAGCTAATGAAGAATTAGGGTTAAATTTAAAACAAGAAGATTTTTTGCTTTTAATTGACAAAGTAAAAAATATTAGAGACGACAATAATGCTTTTACAACTTGCTATTATAAAATTATAAATGAACCAGTTAACTTTTTTAAGAAAGAAGATGTTGAAGTTGAAGAATTAAAATGGTTTGATATAACAGATTTTGAAAAAATGATTAAAGAAGAAAAAAATTGTATATTCAAAAACAATGAATTTTATAACTCAATAATTTGCAAACTTAAAGATTTTGAAAAATTGAAAAATTCTTAATATTTTCACTTAAAATACACATCTAAATTTTTAAATGAAAGCAAATCTTTTGCTTTTTTGTTTGTGTTTTTAAAGTTTTGTGCTATAATTCTTTAAAGGAGAATTTAAAATGAAAAAGACTTCATTAATAACAATTATAAGCACTTTTGTCATTGCTGTGGCACTTATTTCAACCTTGTGGTTAGACGACAGCATTGGCTCAAGAATTGTGAATGTCGTGACAGTAATCACCGCCATCATTGGTGCCATTGCCCTATTCATTCAATTCAAGAAAGACAAACAAATTAACACTGCATCTTTTTTGGTTGAATATAGCAAATCTTTTTATAACGATTATGATTTATTGGACATTTTTGCAGAATTGGACAAACATAATTCCGACCCAAGTTATAAATTTGATTTCAAAAAATTTCAACCAAAAATTGTGGCATATTTGCAATGGGTTGAATCCCTTGCATCATTGGTCGAACAAAACACAATTGACCTTTACACAATTGACAACATAATGTCATATCGTTTCTTTTTGATTGTGAACAACAAACAAGTGCAAGACGGAGAACTAATTCCTAATGCCAAATTTTATAGAGGCACATATTATCTTTATGATAGATGGTTTAAATTTGAACAGAAACGGGGTTTGAACATTCCGCTTGCTTCTGATGGGTTGCATTTAACAAAAGGATATCAAGAAAACATAGTTCAAACAAAAAAGAAAATTAATAAACAATAAACATTAAAATTGCTTTGATAAAATTTTAAAAATTTCGTGGTGTTGGTGTTGGAAATGTTAAAATCACAAAATAAAAAACGGAAAGAAGAAATAAATTAAAAGATAAAATAATGAAAATATTAAAATAAAAAGCAATGAAAATATTAAAAGCGATAAAAAGAAAAATTATAAATAATCAAAATGAAAAAAAGAGAGAACAACTCTCTTTTTTGTTTTAAATTGTTATTTAATTTTGCGGGCTTCAATGTAATATCGTTTTTCATTTGCCTCTCCCATTGAGAATGTTTTTCTTGGCAAAACGCCGTTTTTAATGATGTAATCAAACAAAGCACTCTTTTCCATTGCTTTAAGCACAATGCCAATTCCGCCTGTTTTTGCACAAAGTTGTTTTAAATCTTCTTCGCCGTGAATGTAGTCAATTTCTCCGCCATTTGCTTTTAAATATGCATCAATAAATTTTTGTGTTTTTGCAACTGCTTCAATTGAATTTTTTGGCAATTTAAGTTCAACAGTTTTGTTGCCAATGAACATTTTGCTTTTTACGCTGCCTTTAACTTGTTTTGTAAATTCTGCAACAAATTTGTCTGTGTCAACATTCTTAATTATTCGGTGGATTGGCTCAAACAAAATGCCCTCGTCATAAATGTTTGCAACTTCAACAAGTGCATATTGACTTAATGGATTTTTCTTGTTGTAGCAGGCTTTGGCGGTTGCAAGAGAGTGGTTGCCGTCCCCAACTGCAAACAACAATGGTTCGCCATATTTTTTGGTTGAATTGTCTAGCAATTTTTGCAATGCTTTTTCCACTTTTTTTGCATCCTTAACGCCCCAACCGGTGATATGGCCGCCGTTCATGTTAAGGTCGGTGTCATACAACAATTCATTTTTATCTTTCAACAAAGGTTCAATAACAGTTTTGTCTGGGTCGTCAATCAAAAGCATAATGTGAGGCAATTCAAGTGGGCAATTCTCTCTAATTTTAACTCTTGGCGGAATGCGTTCAATAACCGTGCCTTCGGTTGCCCTGATAAGAGCTTTATCTTCTGGCTTAAAACTATATTGTGTTAGGTCAACAATCATTGTTAAGCCGTGCCTAACATTGCCAAGCGGAGTTTTGCGTTCTAGCAAAACAAGGCCGTTGTCAACCGTGCGGAAAATGTCCTTTTTCAAATAATCATTCATATTTTCAATGATTTTTTTAATGCGTTTTTCTGGCTCT
>CANQZB010000054.1 GCA_947628195.1 uncultured Clostridia bacterium
CCAAAAATTGCAGCAAATTCGCGCGCAATGCCATAATGCCCCCACAAATCTGGGCGGTTGGTTAGCGATTTGTTATCTATTTCAATAAGCACATCTTCAACGGGCAGTAACTCTTGAATATCTGTGCCGATAGGGGTGTTTTCGTCCAACTCAACAATGCCGGAAGTGTCCGCTTCAATGCCAAGTTCGTTTCCGCCACAGCACATGCCGTTACTTTCTATGCCAACCATTTTTACTGGCTTAATTTTCATGTCCTTAACCTGACCGCCAACACGACAGAAAAAGGTTTTTAACCCAACGCGCACATTTGGTGCACCGCACACAACTTGCACGGGCGCGCCACTGCCGTCATTAACTGTTAAAATGTGCAGATGATTGCTTTGCGGGTGATTTTCCACACTCAAAATTTGGGCAACCACAATGTTTTTAAGGTTGTCGCCCACATGAGTTACTGTTTCAATTTCGGCGGTGGAAAGCCCAAAGCGTTTGGTTAACTCGTCCACCTCAATGCCGGATAAATCTACAAATTCTTTAATCCAATTTAATGATATAATCATAATTTCTCCTACTTAATTTTAAACTGCTTTAATAATTTTAAGTTTCCGCTATTTAGTTCGCGGATGTCGTTTAGGTTGGTGGATAGCATTGTCATGCGGTCCAACCCCAAGCCGAACGCGCAACCGCTGTAAACTTCTGGGTCTATTCCGCCGTTGCGTAGCACTTGTGGGTGAATCATTCCGCACGGGCAGAGTTCAATCCAACCGCCATTTTTGCAGGTTGGGCAGCCTTTTCCGTCACAGAATGGGCATCTAACATCCATTTCAAAGCTAGGCTCGGTAAATGGGAAGAAGCCTGGGCGCAAGCGCACTTCAACCGGCTTGTTAAAGATTTTAGATAGCATTTCCTTCATAAAATATATAAGGTTGCCAACCGAAACATCCTTATCCACAATAACGCCTTCAAGTTGGAAGAAGGTGTTTTCGTGGCTCGCGTCAACGTCCTCATTTCTAAAACATCTGCCCGGGAATATGGCGCGGATTGGCGGAGTGTATTTCTTTAAAATGCGGTTTTGTGCTGCAGATGTGTGCGTTTTTAAAACTTCGCCGTTATCCAGCCAGAAAGTGTCCTGCATATCGCGTGCGGGGTGGTTTTCTGGAACGTTTACGGCGGTGAAATTGTTGTATTCGGTTTCCACCTCGTTGCCGTCCTCAACCACAAAGCCCATGGATGTAAACACCTCTTCAATTTCGCGCTGAATTATTGTGCGTGGGTGCAAACTGCCCGTGCATTTTTCTGTGGGTAGGGTAATATCTATGCGTTCGGCAGAATTGATTTCTTTGTTCAATTCCTCCTCACTCATTTTGCGCTCGTTATCCGTTATAAGGGCCTCAATTTCTTGCTTGGCGTTGTTTAAAATTTGCCCAATCTTGCCTTTTTCTTCAGCAGGGACATCGCGCATAAGCTTAAACAACTCGGTAAATTTGCCCGACTTGCCAAACATTTCCACACGCAGTGCCTGCCATTCTTTTAAATCCTTAATTTCTTTAATTTTACCTAAAATGTATTGTTTAATTTCATTAATTTTGTTTTGCATAATTTCTCCTTTAAATAAAAAAATTCGCCCTAAGTAAAATTACTTATAGGGCGATTGGTTTTCGCTGTACCACCTAAATTCGCTTCTTTATGAGATTGCCACTCGTCGCAACACTCACCTTTGCTAGTTTGCAAGATATTGCAAACACTAGCCTAGGTTCGGCTGCTCCTCTTCCCCTTCAAAACAATTAAATTGTTTTGTGGGGACCCCAATGGGGTGAAAACCCCTCGCAATGACAAATAAGCCTCTTTGTCATTTTTACAGTTTTGTCTGGCTACCCTTAATCAACTAAGGTTGAGATTGCCACAGAATTTTGATGGTCAAAACTCTTCGCAATGACGTCGTCGCAACACTCACTTTTGCTAGTTTGTTTCGCCATGCTACACAAACGTAAGCTTAAGTTTGGTTGCTCCTATTCCCTTCAAAACAAATGAATTGTTTTGTGGGGTCCCTAAGTTGTTTTCCGGGTGCAACTCGGATGCTGAAATTCGCTTGTCCGCTGAACATAAGTGCCTTACAGCCACGAGCACTTTTCTCTATCTGAAACGAACAAACTACTGCACACATCGTCATAGTTTTTATTTAGATAATTATATATTACCCTAAAAAAAGAATAAAGTCAACAAGTTTTTTAAAATTAACAAAAATTGGGGCGAATTTGTGGCAAATAAAAAAACCGCCGGTTAGGGTGGTTTATTTTTTTGTTTTTGCAATTCTAATTTTGGAAGTTCTTGCCGTTTCGGTTTTAGCGGTTGTTTTAGAAGCCGTTTTGGTTGTTGTTTTGGATGCCGTTTTAGAAGTTACTGCAGGTTTTTTGTTGGTTAGTGCATTTAGTTCACTTTCTGTAAGCAAATCTGCCAACAAACTTTCCTTAGTGGTGTAATCCCCAAACTGCGCTTCATATTCCTCAAAAAGAGCAAACAATTTGTTAATTGCTTTTTTTAATTTTTCACGAATTTCTTTTTCTTGTTCTTTTTCCATTTATAATCCTTAATAATTATTAGTTGAAACTTGTTCAACAATTTTTTCTAAATAAGCCTTCCAATCGTTTGTAATATCTTCAATTTTGTTAACGGATTGTTTGGTTATGTTTTCGGTTTGCTCTTTGCCAACCGACCTTTGCGCATCTTTAAACTTGTGGTTTAATTCGTTTAACAATTTTTTAAATTTTTCGGGGTTATCCAGCCTAACAAGAGTGTCTATTTGCGCGTAATTGATTTCAATTTGGGCCTTTCTTTTAAGTTCGTTTAAAACAGCCTTTCTAAAAACAGGGTCTTTATAATACTCGCCCTTTAATTCAGATAAATTTTTTGAGCCTTTATAGAATTGATAAAAATCCATGCCCGAACGGGTTGGAGCAGTGGAAGGCGTGCTTGAATTGTTTAAAGGCCTGCCAAGCATATCAATATAGCCCAATTTATTGTTAGAAGAATCGGTTATAACATAAAAACCATCAACTTCGGCAAGCGACAATTTGCCTTTTCCACTTACAACTCTGCCATAAGGGTCAGCAAATTGAAAAGTGGAAGTTTCATTAATATAATGCGAGTTGGCAACGCCAAGTTTAAAGTTGGAATTGCGTGAAGTTAACAGTTGTTGGCCGTCCTTAAACAGGGCGCTATCGTATTTTAAAGTTTTGTAAGCGCCAGTTTTTTCAGCATGACCTTCACCAACATGGCAAACCACACTGCCATCGTCTAAAATCTGTTGAATATTTTTATAATCAGCATTTGAAATTTGCCTTTTGCCAGTATTATCATAAATAACCCAACTGTTAGTTTCAACTGTGAAAACTGCAAACATTTTTTCGCTAGGAGAGGCCAACACTTGAGAAGCAAACGGAATTTGGAATTGGTTGTTTCCTATTTTAATGTATCTTGTATAAAAACTTTTGCCATAAGAATCTTTAATTAAGTTCATAATAACTCCTTAACAATAAAATACAACTTTTTCGGCAGATTGTCAAGCATTGACTAACATTTTTTAAATTTAAATAAAAAAACACCTTTTGTTAGGTGTTTAATTTTGGTTTTCGCCATCTTTAGGGTTTTCGCCCGTTTTGTTAGTGCCAATTTCAATATCGTCTTCCATGCCGATAAGGTCGCTAACATTATCCAATTTTTTAGCAATTTTTTGGCTGGATTTTGTGGCTTGTTCAAGGTTGGAAGATGCGTCTATAAGTTTGCCCTGAGATTTTTCCAACAGGCCAACAAATTTGCCAAATTCCACCTTTAAAGTGGATAAGAACTGCCAAATTTCACTGCTTCGTTTTTGAATGTATAAGGTTTTAAAGCCTAATTGCAGGCTGTTTAGCAGGGCAGTTAGCGTGGTTGGCCCGCACACAATAACTTTGTATTGAGTGTTAAGTTCGTCAAACAATTCCACATTTCTAACAACTTCGGCATACAAGCCCTCTATTGGCAAAAACATAATTGCAAAATCGGTGGTGTCTGGCACGGAAATGTATTTTTCACGAATGCTTTTTGCCTCTTCCTTAATGCGCCTAAACAGTTGTTTTTGGCATTTTTCTATTAGTTCTTTATTTAATGTGTCGCTCGCTTCAACAAGTTTGTTGTAATCTTCAAGCGGAAATTTGCTATCTATTGGCAGATAAACATCGTGACCATCTTTACCCGGCATGCACACAACAAAATCCACACGCTCTTTACTATTTGGCTTAACTTGAACTTGCGCTTGATATTGATTCGGCGCAAGCGTTTGTTCAAGCAGTGTGGAAAGCATAACTTCGCCCCAGCCACCGCGAATTTTAACATTGGAAAGCACTTTTTTAAGGTCGCCAACTCCGGTGGCAAGCGAGCGCATTTCGCCCAGACCCAAGTTTACACTTTCCAAACTTTGCTGAATTTTGCTAAAACTTTCATTCAAGCGTTGGGAAAGTGAAGTGTTCAACTTTTCATCCACCGTTTCACGCATTTTTTCCAGGCTTTTTTCGTTTTCTTCACGCATGGTGGTTAGGGTTTGATTAACTTGCATTGTTAATTTTTCAATTTTATCTTCGTTTCTAAAAGTTAATTCGTTAACGCGCTTGGAAATGGCTTCAAACTCCTGCTTTTGAAGCACATTTAAATTGTTTATGTTGTTTTGCGTGGCAATTTCGCTATTTTTTATTGCCTGCATAAGAAGGTTGTTTAAAAGTTGATTTTGCTCACGCATATTGTCTGCAATGGCCTTTAATTTTTCTTCTTCCACGTCCGAGTTTAATGAGGAGGACTTCTTTTTATACACAACAACAAAAACTGCGGTTGTAACCGCCCAAACAACGCCAAACACTACACTTAAAATTATAATTTCCATAAAAAATCCTTAAAATTTTGCAAAAAAATTTAAAATTTAATGCTATTTTACAAAAATTTTATAAAATTGTCAATTAAAAATGCGTTTTATGGCAAAACATGGCGCAGAATAATTTAAAATAAATAAAACAATAAATAACTAAAAAACTTTGCGTTTTGAAAAAAATTGGGTATAATATAAATATGCTTAACATTATCGCTTCGCCTTATAGTTATAACAGCAATGCAGAAAAAATTGTCAAACGCATTGTTAGTTTTTTAAAGTCAGAAAAAGTGGATTATTCTGTATTTTTTTCGCCCGACCTTAACAGCCTTGAAACAAATGTAAAACAACTTGTTGTAGATGGGGAAACAGAATTTGTTGTTGTTGGAGATGACCCAATTTTAAATTTGTTTATAAATTCAATTAAGGATTTATCTAAAATAAAACTTGGCATTGTTCCTATTGGCGGGGAAGATGATTTTGCCGAATGTTTGGGCGTATCATTTAATCCCATTCAAGCCATTAAAGATATTCTTGAAAAAAATGTCGAAACCGTGGATTATCTTGTTGTGAACGATAGCAAAGCAATTAACAACATTTTAATTGGCGCAAGTGCGGAAATTTATGAGATTTACAATCAATATAAAATAAAAAACAGCATAACGCGCGCCTATGTAACACGCCAAAACGCTGCCAAATTTGAAGGGATTGAATTGACATTTTACAGCAGAAACAAACAACCTCAAACTGAAATAATTTTTGAACTTTCAATTTCTAACGGCGGGCTTAAAAAAGGGAAAAATGTAAGTCCACTTGCAAATGTAAAGGACGGGCTGTTTAACTTTAATTACGCATCTGTATCTGAGAAAAACGATAAAAAGAAATATTTGGCAATGTTTAACAAAGGCAACCAAATTTATGATGAAAAAACTAAACAATTTTGGATAAACAACCTTAAAATTTTTAGCCCTAACAAAAAAATTAAAGCCATTGTGGATGGCAAGCTTAACACCTATGAAGAACTTAACATTTCAATTGTGGAAAACGGGCTTAAAATATATAAAAAATAGAACTTTAATAAGTTTTATTTTTTTAAATAAAATTCGACAAATTTACACATAATAAGCCTATGAAAAGGGCGTTTATTTTGCCTATGCTAATTATTTTGCTTGCAATAAGCAATTTTGCAGGCGTTAATTTTGCCATTAACAATTTGAGCGTTTGCGTTTCGCCCAGTGAAGTGCAAACCGCAAGTTCAAATGAGATTTTACATAAAAACAAAATTGAATTTTATTACGCCAACCGAGTGTTTAGTTATAATTTGGCAGAAAATGTTAAAAAATCTGACAATTTTTATTTAAATTATGAAATTAACAAATATAAACGCTTTGGCGAGGAGCACGAGCGCAAAGCCCTTTTAAAGCGCATGCTTAACTTGGGGTTTGATAGCGAAATTGCGCTTAATTATCTGTTCCCAAATTTAAGTGCGCTTATAAACAATATAGAAAAAAACATAAAAATTGCGCCAAAAAACGCCAGCCTTAAACTAGATGCAAACAGCGAAAAAGTGTTTTTTATAACGCCAGAAATAATTGGGCAAAAATTGGATAAATCCGCCCTTTATGCCAACATTATTGAAAGTTATTTAAAAAACTTGCCACTTAAATTTAATTTGCCTTTAATTAAGTTAATGCCCGAAGTTTTGCGTGCAGATTTTTTAAAGTTTACAAATTTGCGTGCGGATTTTTCCACAGATTTTTCCGCCTCTTCCGCAGATAGAAAGCACAACATAAAAAATGCGCTTGTTAGCCTTAACAAAGTGGAGATTTTGCCGGGCGAAACATTTTCGTTTAATCGCACTGTGGGCAGG
>CANQZB010000055.1 GCA_947628195.1 uncultured Clostridia bacterium
TATTCTTTATTGTTAAATTTTAAAGGTAATTTATATCCATTCCCAACCGGGAACCCTTGCAATTTGAAAGTTTCTTGTGGCGTCAATTTTCTAATGCCAAAACCGTCATAAATTAATGGAACATTGTGTCCGCCCATACCCATATTAGCGGTTAAAGTGGGGCAGACATTACTTTTATTTTTGCGCACATAAAGTCCGCGTCTTAACTGATAAAACTGATACAATTCGGTTATATGTTCATCTAAATTAACATAATCTTCCCTGTCCCGATTGTGTTGGAAGTAGTGCGGATATTTTTGCTCTGTATAATAGTATTTATCCCCCACGCGGTGATTATAATCAATAATATTTTGCACCTGCATACTTCTTTGTTCTTGAGTGAAATGGTTTTTGTTTTCTCTTTCTATTTTTTCAAAATCGAAAGCCTCATAATCTTTACGATCTCTAAAACAAAGGATATAAATTCGCTCGCGGTTTTGAGGCAAAGCCGATAATTCCATTGTGTTCAAAACTTTTTCCTTAACTAGATAGCCTAATCTTTCAATTTCAGACTTAATAACCTTATATGTCCTTCCATTATCATGCGAAATTAAATTTTTAACATTCTCTAAAAATATCACCCGTGGTCTGCGCCTCATAAGCCTAACTAATCTTATAATGCTCATGAACAAATTTCCACGCTCATCTTCAAAACCTTTTTGGTCGCCCGCAATGCTAAATGCTTGGCAAGGGAAACCTCCTGTGATTACATCCACATCCTCTTCTAAAATTTTTCTCTGCATAAACAAATATTTTTCTCTTTCATCAGCATTGCAGAGGTTAGGATCTACAATTTTATTAATATCTCCTTCTAATAATGTGTGCGAAAAATTGGTCCTATATGTTTCGCATGCATATTTGTCTATTTCATTCGCCCACACCAATGAGTAATTAGCGTCTTCGTAAACCGCTGATTTAAAGCCATAGCAAATTCCTCCAACACCGGCAAACAAGCTTCCTACTTTATAAGTTGTCATTCGCGCCTCCTTCATTCATTTTCATTAAGAGTTAGTTTTAATAACATTGGCTAATTTTGCAACAAGTTCAGCCTGTTTATTCGGTAAATACCCAACTAAATCTTTGTTTAAAAAATATTCTTCACCGGCAATTTGGCCAAACACTCCAAAATTTAAATTGTATTGTTTATTCTTTTCTAGTTTAATGCCGTTTACTTCGGTGTCGTTCACCGCTTCAACAACTAAAGAATTGGAATTTTTTCTTATTATTTTTATATCGCTTGGATTTTTAAATGCCAAATCTAACGTTTTTTCTTTTCTGTTGTTAAATAACCATTCCTGGTTAAACCTATACAAACCACTCGTTTGCCTTTCGCAGAAATAATCCATGGTTTTGTTTATTTCAAATTTGTCTTCTTTAATTTTAACATTTCTTTCCGTAACACCCATAAAATATCTCGGAATTTCGCCAGCATTAAGTTTAAGTGCGGTATTCATAAATTCTTGCGCGGTTGTAACTGTTAAAATTTCAATAAAGCCCAAATCATTTTTCCCAAATTGAACAGATTTTGTTTGAGAAAGAAGTCCCTTTTCATTTGAAACAATAAAATCATCTGGCATGTGTAAATTGGCAATTTTATCTGCTGAAAAATCTTCACTTTTGAAAAACGAAAGAAGATAATCAACGGGCAATTCGGCATTAATCATAATAAGGTATTTACCACTGTAGTGTTGATCTCTTAAACTAACCATATATTTTTTGCCAAAGAAGGATTTCACCTCAATTTGTGGGCAATTTTCTTGTGCAACCCAATATTGTTTATTAGGTTTCCCGTCATCATACTTTACAAAAGGAATAATTTTGTTATCAATTTTTAAACCGATAACATCTGGCGCAATGCCAACTACGGCAGGGTTGTACATGTAAAAATCGGAATAAACGCTTATATCTTTTTTAGTTTTTGCTTGTTCTTTTGCCAAAGGTAAAAAATATTTATTAAAAGAAATACTTTCAGGAATTATGTTTATCCATCTATCAAAAATTCCGCCAATTTTATCACTTTTTGAACCAAGTGCACCAAACATCCCATTCTTTGTTTGTTGAGCCATGCTACAAACAAAGTAAACATAAGTAACAATGTCTTGTTTTTTCACATCAATTTTCATTTAATTCATTCCTCTTTTTAATAAATATATTATATCATACTTATTAAATTTTCGTATTCTTTTTGAATAATAGTTTAAAATTTTGTTTAATTTTTCATTTCAAAACGCCAAAAGCCAAGTTTTTTCTGCTATTAATTGAAAGTAAATTATAAGCAAAATTTTCAGTTTCAAATATTGAATAAATATCAAAAAACACCGTTAAAGGTGTTTTTATCTGTGTGTGCCTTCCCCCATAAGTTCACGCACAACATCAAAAGCAATAATGTCAATAAACTGCCTATCCATAGGGCTGGTTATAAAGAACGCTCGCCCACGCGGAGCAGTAACAATGCCCTCTTGCTCACGCGCATTAATACCACCTGCCGATTTATACAATTCAAGCAAGTCTGCCATGTCGTTAGGTGCCATTTGAAGAATCATGCTATATTGGCAAGCATTAATAACCGCAGCCGACCTACGCTGAATTTCTGGCGAACCCAAGAAGTCTTTAATATTTTGAGTAATAACAATTTGCATGCCCTGATATTTACGAATACGTTTTGCCATTTCTGCCATAAAGTTTAAGGCAACAGGGCTGTCCGGGTCAAAGAACATGTGCGCTTCATCAACCGCTATAACAATTTGGCGCTTAATGTCGTTGCCCGTGCGCTGATAATATTGCTCGTTAAAACGCTTGTTGTTAATAACTTCGTTGTTTAAATATTTAAACACAAGTAACATCTGTGCATTGGCAAGCCTGTTGTTCTTGCTTGCAAACAAGGTTTGAAAGTTAAATGTAATTAAGTTTTCATCTGTTAAAATAGAAGTTGGCCCGTTCCACAAATCGCTGTTTCGCCCGCCGGTTGCAAATTTTTGAATATAGGTTTCAAGAATAAGCAAATTGTTCCTGTAAAACTCGTCTTTAACAGTTTTTAATTTGTCCTTAATAAGCTTAAATAAATCATCAAAAATTGGGTAATCTTCCGCCTTAAGCTTGGCAATATTTGTCTTTTCGTTAATGCCCTTTTTGTTATAAAGTTCAACAACCAAAGTGTTTAGCGTTTCAAACGCGTCAGAACTAATGCCCTCCAAAATTGCGCGGAAGAACTGCTCTAAGAACTGCAAGTGCGTAAAGAAAGTTTTGTTATTCCCCTTGCTAACCATATCGTCAATGTTAAGGTCATCAATATTTTCAGCATCGTTAAAGGCATCAAGGTCTTCCAACGCTGCCATAATATGGAATGGGTTAATAATACCACTTTTATTTGTGCCAACGTCAATCTGCTTACCGCCCAAATTCCTGGTCATAACCTCATATTCGTTTTCCGGGTCCAGAATAAACATCTTTGTTCGGTCCGCAGCCAAATTTGTTAAAATTGTTTTTGTTGCATAAGATTTACCCGAGCCAGATTTACCAATAACCATAAGGTTACTGTTAATACGCCCGGCACGCGCATCACGCGCAAAGAAATCAATAAACACTGGGTAACCGCTTGCGGTGGATTGCCCCAAACAGAACCCCGCTGGGTCCTGCATAATTGAATCCACAAGCGGGAAGCCCGCCGCAATTGTTGTAGAAGGCATGCTACGATAATAATTTTTTAAGGTGTCAATTCTGTTTACGCTAGATGACACAAACGCATCAACCTGCCTGCCAAACAAATCGGAATATTTAAAGCCATATTGTTTAAGCACGTTTCTAACTTCTTTGCGGTTTTCCTCCTCCACGCGCACGTGTATGGAAACGTCATAAAGTTGTTCGTTGTTCGTTTTAAGGTCTTTTAAAAGTGTGTTCAGCGAATCAATGTCCGCTTCCTTTGCAATAATTTCACTTGAACGGAAAGTTTTGTCCAATTTGGATTCTTTTTCCATAACTGCGCGGTCAATAATTCTCTCACCTTTCTCTTTATCAACCGGCATAATGTTCATAATAACGCGAGTGCCCTGATTGAATATTGGGAATGCCCATCCGTTGCCCACCTCTAAAGGATAATCGGAAATAACCATCTGCTTGTAAGGCTGTTTGTTAATGTCCACACGCGCAACCTTAAATTCAACCTTTTCTGGCATAACCCAGCTGTTAACCTGGCTAGGTGGCAAACCCTCAATTTCACTTTCGGAATATACGCTTTCATAATTGGATTTTAAAAAGCTAATTAAATCGGCTTCTGTTAAAATGTTAGATGTAATATGATATTGCCCCGCTGCCAAATCGTTCATAATGCCAATTGCAGTATCCTCCAAATTGGCTTTATCTTCCCCATACAAAACAAAATAGAAATGGTCCTGCAAAATAGGCTCTGCCTTAATTGCGTTGGTTAACCTTGCAACACGCTCACGGAAAATAAAGCCACGCGCCTCTATTTCCATTTCGCTATATTGCCCCTGCTCGTAAAGTTCATTTAAAAGCGAATATTTAAGGTCATCATTTTTTAAAAACACGTCAAAACGCATAGGTTTAACAGTTTTAACCAAACTTGCACGCTGAAATTGCGAAATGCGTTTAAGCGCACGCGAAAAAGTGTTAATTAAAGAATCTTGCGTAGACTCTTGCATAAGGTCAAGCGCAACAGGCTGTAACTCCAACACCATGCCAGAATAATTCCCAAAATCTATAAACTTGCCCATTTCTATCTTTAAAAATGGCGTAATTTTGGTTATGGGTTTATATCCCCGCTTCTTGCCTTTGTTAATGTATTTTTTGTTAAAAGCCATAAACCTAATTATAAGAATAATGGAACTGTAAAGCCTTACGCCCTCATCAATTGGAATGTATAGCGAAACGCTAATTGCAAGCCAACCAACTAAGGCGTAAAGGCGATAGTCCGAACCATTAATTCTAAATAAATTACTTGCAATAATAACAATGGCAAAAATCAGGCAAACAATGGCGAGAATAATGTCGCCTAAAGTAATGTTCTTTAAAAACTCGGTTTTAATTCTAGTTTTGCCTGGAATATGTCTTACCATTTTAAAACGTTAAAAGTTACCTTTTAACAACCCCCCTGTTTAAATTTTATTCTTTATCTTTCTTTTGCTTCTTTAACTCAGCAACAATTGCTTGTTGATTATTTTTAATAGCTTCGGCAAATTTTCTTGTGGCCTCTTTTTGAGTTTCAATAAGTCTTTGAAGTTTTTCGGTCAAGTGAATATCTAAATCTTTTAAATTCTTATTGTCCTTTAATTTATCCAAATCCGCTTGCCATTTACCCATAGCTTCGCTCATTGCTTCAGCAATTCCACTGCCATTAATTGTGCCAGCTTCTTTAGCAATGTCCATTTCTTGTACAGTGATTCGCTCAACTTGATATGCACGTGATTTATCGTCCTTCTGCTTATCAATAGCCAATCCTTGAAGCTCTATAATAGCATTTGTATCTGAATCTGAACCTCTTGAAGAACCTATTAAACGATCATTCGAATCGTCTGACATAGTTTTCACATATTCTATAGCAGCATTTCTGTCCAAGCTGTTACCAGTGTATTTGGCTAGGACTTTATCAACTTCTTCGGAAATTTTTACATCGCTGTAACCGCCACTTTTGATATCTTCCTTTCTGTTTTCCATTTGTTGTATTTGTGCGACTTTGGCAATTTCCATTTTAAAATCAGAGAATGTTACATCTTTTAAATCCATAGATTCATTTCCTAAAAGTGAGCGTATTAGTTCTTTGCCTTCTTCTGATGTTTTAAGGACATCCCACGTTTTATCAGTATAATCTCCTCTTGATAAAACCTGCAAAGCTTTGATCATTTTTTGATCTTCTGGCACGGTAGAATCAACTTTTTGAAGTTCTCTTACAAGTTTCTTTTCGTTAAACTCACCATCTCTTGATTTTTTAATTCTGGCATCGTAATCGTCTCTAACGGTTTTGTGATTGTCTTGTATGCCTTTCACAAAATCGCTTGCTTTTCCCATGCCGGCTTTTTCTGTAAGCCAATCTGCAACTGGTATTCCTAAATTGTCCTTTAAGCCTTTGCCCGCTTGCCTAAAGAATCCTCCAACAGCGGTACCACCCGTTTGTTCTTTTTTATATTTTTTATACGCATCTTTCGCGTAGTTTTCTGCATACTCTTCGGCTTTTTCGCCAGAAAGGCCCTTTTTTCTGGCTACCTCCATGCCCTCGCCATTTTTTACTTCCTCTATATAATTATTTTTATTGACTTCGTTTTTAAAATCTTTATTAGCCTTATGCCTTCTTGATCCGGCAGTGAATGCCCCAACAACAACATTGGTAGCCTTTCTGGTGCCACTTACAGCATGACCAAGGCCTTTTTTGACACGATTCAAAGAGTTGTTCATTAAACTTGAACCATTCCCATAAAGATCAGCACTATTACTAAAATATTTAGATAATGAAGAGATAAAATCTTTAACCATATATAAGGCGGCAATGTTAACCAATATTGAAATTATACCAGTCCCTTGAAGGAAGGCAGAATCGGCCAGCATTGTTCTAGGGCTTATGG
>CANQZB010000056.1 GCA_947628195.1 uncultured Clostridia bacterium
ACTATGCTATATCCACCTAATAAATATGGCTTATTTTTTAATTTAATAGTTTGCATAAATTCCTCCTTAAATAAATAATCCTACAAAACCACAAATTATAGAGCCTACAACTCCGCAAACTATAACCGGGCCGGCAATTGTAAACATTTTTACACAGATTCCATAAATAATCCCTTCTTTTTTAAACTCAATAGCCGGGCTAGATATTGAATTAGAAAAACCCGTAATAGGAATAACCGAACCCGCGCCACCCCAAGCGCCCACAACGTCATAAATGCCCAAACCTGTTAAAAAACAAGTAATAAAAATAATTGTCATAAGCATACATGTTGTCAATTCACTTTCCGCAAGATTTGGGAAAAAGTAACTGTATAAATCAAAAAATCCCTGCCCAATTGCACAGATAATTCCGCCAACTAAAAACGCTTTAAAAAGCGAAGGCCACGCTTTAGTTTTTGGCACTTTACTTTCTACATAAATATTATAATTTGTGTTTCTTTTTTGTTTGTCCATATCATACCCCTTACTCAATTGTTGACGATTTTATTTTTTTTAAAAGCCAATACATAAAATTTTTTATTTTAAGCAAAATAAATTAAGGAGTTAAATATGAATAAAAAAATTATTGCACTTTTATCTTTAGTTGGCATTGCTGGCACATTGGCTGGCTGTAACATGAATGTTAATAGCGAAAATTTTAAAGAGAATATTGACGAGTTTAAACAACACATGGCGGAATATTCAAAATTAAGCAGTGAAAAAGCAAACAAAACTATTTTCAATAAATACAAATTGTCAATTTTTTCACCAAATGATGCCACTTTGGTGAATGGCGAAGAATTAAATGTGGAAGAAACTAACAACGCGCCAAACCAAGATAAAAACATTGAAAAAGATGCTAATGAAATGCCAAAATCAGATACCATTAACAAAATTGCGCCCGAAACTATTGAGAATTCAGCACCAAAAACTATAGAAACTGAAAACGACTATAAAACAAAAACACTGGAAAACAATTTAGAAAACGCACCAAAAGTGGTTGATGAAATAAATCCAAATTCAAATAAAGATGAAAAAATATCTACCCTTTATTCGCTTTCTGACGATATAAACAGCGAATGCGAAGATTTTTCAACATTAAAAAACAATTTAACATCTGCTATTATTGAAACCCAAAATTTAATAGATAAAATTAACAAAAAAGAAATAAATTTAACTGCTGAACAAAGAATGTTAATTACAGAACAATCTAAACAACTTAAAAATTTAGGTAGGCAATTATCGCACATTACAACTGAATTATCTCTTAATTTAAGCGATTTAGCAAGTTTAATGCGTGAAAATGGAGATTTAGACAACATCTCTTTAAAATATTTAGTTGTTTTAGATAATTTAATTAATGGCAACGAAATGCTCGAAAATGGATTAAATTCATTAAATCTAATTAACAGTATGTTTAATATGTCAAACCGCATACCGCCTAACAACGGAAGAATTTTATATGGTTTTAGGCGCAATAATGAACCGCCCGTTATTAAAGATTATGTAATTGATGAAAACGGCAAACTTGTTGAAAATAAAACGCCAGATAATGAACAAAACGAAGCAACTAACACAGAAAATAACACCCAAAACGCCAAGCAGGATACCAAATTAAAAACCAATATCGATACCTATAGAGGCAATCGAAGCAATATTGATAGTTTCTTTAACACAGCCCTTTTAGACAATGAGTTCATGTACGGCAACAACAGATTTGGTGGAGCTTACGGCCCCGGCATGATGGGATATGGCGGTGGTTTTAACCCTTATTATGAAAATCAGTATGTAAATCAAAATGAACAAGAAGCCACTAAATATAGAGTGATTAATGAAGATAATACACAAAATAACGAAAGAGATACGGCGGATGACAATAAAGAAAACACTGTTAAGGAGAGCAAAAAAAGAGGCTTAAAGAAGAATGTTGACACATATAAAACGGCCGACACCCCGTCTTTAAGCACAAGAATTAAAAATATAAAAAGTTCATTTTCAAACTTTTTTAGCAAATTTTCTAAACCTAAAAGCAAAATAGAAAACCCAGTATATAAATATGAACAAGAAATTGACAATAACTAAACTATAATCCCTTCCTTTAATTCTTTTAGCACTTTGTTTTCAATTCTACTAACTTGAACTTGGCTTACCCCAAGTTCTTTTGCTATTTCACTTTGAGTTTTATCCAAATAATATCGCATAATTATAACCTGTTTTTCCCTTGTTGACAAATTTTTAATCATTTCCCTTAACGCCAATTTATTGATGTAATTATCTGGCGAAAAGTTGTCTGTTAATTTGTCCAATATTGATGTTGAATCGTCATCATCATTAAATTTTTCATTTAAAGATAATGGCGATGTGTTGGCTTCCATCGCAAAAACTATGTCGCTAGTTTCCATATTAAAATGTTTAGAAAGTTGGTCTAAACTGGGGTTTGAGCCAAATTTTTTATTATATTCCGATATATAATTTTTTATTAATATTGCGGTATGTTTAATGCTTCGCGACACTTTTACACTGCCATCATCGCGCAAAAAGCGCTTAATTTCTCCCGCAATCATTGGAACGGCGTATGTTGTAAATTTTACATTAAAACTTGCATCAAAATTGTTAATGGCTTTAATAAAGCCCATCGCTCCAAGTTGATACAAATCATCATACTCTATGCCCTTATTTAAATAGCGTTTAACCACACTTTTTATTAAAGGTGAATTAAAAGTTATAAGCTTTTCCTTTGCTAAATCATCGCCATTTTTAGCCAATTCTAATAGTTCTGTTGTTTCCTCCGTTGAAAGCATATTTATAACCCCGCTACTTTCTTTTCTATGGCTTTACCCATCTTTACAGTAACGCCACTTCCATTGCTTATAACCTCCAATTTATCCATAAAACTTTCCATAACGGTAAATCCCATACCGCTTCTTTCTTCGTTTGGTTTGCTTGTGTAGAATGGCGTAAGCGCACGCTCTATATCTTGTATACCTATTCCATTATCTACAATAGAAATTGTAACATAGTTATCCTGTGTTGTTACTTTCATTGTTACATAGCCAGTGTTTTGTGGATAAGCGTGCACAACAACATTTGTTATTGCTTCGCTTACAGCCGTTTTTATATCGTCCAATTCGTTTAAACTTGGATTAAGTGGCAAAATAAACCCTGCAACCACGTTTCGTGCAAACGGCTCGTTTTCAGCCAACGCCTTAAATTTAATTTCCATAGAATTTTTTTTCATTGTTTCCCCCTTAAACTAAACAATTTTGGGCATAATTTCATAAAGCCCACTCATCTTAAAAATACGCTCTGCGTTTCGGCTAGGATTTGTTATAAAAATCGGCTTGTTTTTCTCGCGCATTTTTTTGTATCTTCCAATTAACACCCCTACACCAGTAGAATCCATAAACGTCAATTCGCTTAAATCCAGCACAATTTGAATAAAACCCTTTTCTGTTTCAAGCATAGTATCGAGCGTTTTTCTAACATTTGGCGCTGTATATTCGTCCAATTCCCCAGAAAGCAGAATATATAGCGTTTTGTTAACAATTCTAGATTTTATTTGCATAACTCACCCCTCAACTCAATGCTAACAAATTAGAAATTAAAAAAAATAACAACAATTGTTGAAATGCAATAGTATTTTGTCTAACCTTGTTGACTTTAATTTTTTATAAAAATGATTTCTGGGCATTAAAAAATCTTGACAAACTCAAGTTAACATGATAAGATTAAATTAATTTTACAGGGGTGCCCACATTACTAATTTTGGGTTAAAATTTAAAACAAATTAACGGAGGTACAAATGAGTAAGGCGGATTATCAATTACTTGATAATTACATAAGCATTTTAACAGACGGTGTGGATAACACCGAAAATGAAACAAGGCCACATTGGGATGACGGCAAAGAAGCATTTACCGTTCACAAATTTGGCGAAGTTCATAGGTACAATTTAGAAGAAGAATTCCCTATTTCAAGCGTTAGAAAATTATTTTGGCAGTCCTGTATTGATGAAATTTTGTGGATTTGGCAAAAAAAATCTAATAACATTAAAGATTTAAATGCGCGCATTTGGGACCAATGGGCGAACAAAGGTCAATATCCAGAGCAAGAAATTGGCTCAATTGGCAAAGCTTATGGATACCAATTAAGCAGAAAAAATATTACAACCAAAGACGGCAATAAAATTGACCAAGTAGATAGCGTTTTAAACGACCTTAAAAATAATAAAGGTAGTAGAAGAATTCTAACTAACATATACGCCTTTGATAATTTAAATGAAATGAACTTATACCCTTGCGCATACAGCACAACTTGGCAAGTGGAAAAAGGAAAACTTAATTTATTGTTAAATCAACGCAGTAACGACACTCTTTCCGCTGGTGCATGGAATGTTACACAGTATGCAGCGCTTTTGTGCATGTTTGCGCAAGTGAGCGGCCTTAAGCCTGGTGAAATGGTGCATGTTGTAGCAGATTCTCATTGCTATGATAGACATATTCCGCGTGAATTTCAGGTTATTTTAAAACGATGTTCCTTAATTCAACAGCGCGCTTATAGATATTATTTAGACGATATTTTAAAAGGTGAAAATGAAGTTACTAAACAGCATTTTATGGAGGTTTTAGAACTTTTAAAGCAATATGAGTATGAAGTAGATTTTGATAAAGAATTTGAAAAAGCCAACGCCGTGCACATGATTCCAACACCAATTGGTTTGAATATTTAGATTATATTAGAAAAACTCCAGAAATGGCACTTGCAAAAACATTAATCCAGAAGATGATTAACTACCCTGAAATTGATAGAATTTTAGGTTTCAAAACGCCAAAACTAAAATTAGACCCTAATGTAACAAATTTTTATGATTTTATAAGCCCAAGAACATACACTGGCACAGATGTTAAGGTTGAAAATGGCGAATTTGTGCGTGATGGCAAATATGTAAATAATCCCAATTCTAGTTTTGCAATGGAAGATTATGACCCACAAACAGAGGGCTTTGAATTTGACTCCCCTGTTCCTGTTGCAGAATAAAAAGAATTGACCTAGGTCAATTCTTTTTTATGATCTTGTTGCGAATATCTTATTATTTCAATTGCAAACAAAACTAATGCAATTACCGATAATCCCGTAATTACAATCGGCAGTATTATCCAAGGCATATAGTAACCACCAACCCATGAAAACACAAGATTAATAAATTGAGCAATATAAAAAGTAATGTTAATAAAATGCATTTTTGCATTGTTTATAATAAACGCAGTAATAATTGTGCTGGCCAGCACAGGTATCATATATCTTTCGTGCATATTGGTAGACAACATGAATATGGCAGTGAACAAAAAGGAAGTTAGAATTATTAAGTTCTCATTAGTCTGCTTTTTATAATATAAAACACAAACAAACACAACTAAAAAGAATATTAACATATAATTAATATATTTATACCAAACTGGATAGGTCCGGAAATTTAATGCCATAATAAACCACAAGTTTAAAGCATTTGCACAAAAATTATTAAAATGCCCAACTTGTTTAGATAATATTTGCAATATATATGTAATCCCTACAAATTTACTTAAATGCATATAAGTAAATGGTAAGAAACCTAGCCAAAATATGAACAAACTAATTGCACTATAAAGAATAATTTTAAATAATTCTTTATTTTTTATCATTTTTAACAATAAGGCGAATGCAATTATTGGTAAAACAAATAAAAATTGAGCTTTGGTTAACAGCCCTAAACAGCAAGTAACAAAAGTTAAAAAAATTTTATTCTTAATAAAAAGATATATGGCCAGCATTACAAAAAATAAGGTTATAACATCAATTTGACCCCACAAAATATCACCAATTATTGCACCAGAAAAAGCAAATAGTAAAACAGCCATTAATAAATATTTCTTATCAACTTTTAAAAGATTAATTATTTTGTAAACCAATAAAATGCTCATAGCAAAGAAAATAATGCTTGGCAATCTGTATAGAAAAATTTCTGCACGCCCTGTTAGTGAACATTTTCTACAAATCAACGCAATAAATCCCGTTATTAATAAATACAAAGGCGGATAATCGGTTGGGAACGAATAACCGTAATCATAAAACTTGCCTGGCCCCATATCTAGGATTTCGTTCCCCCAACGTATAAAACAATCTAAATCTTTATGCGCAGGTATTAAACAATTCAAAATTAAACATAATGAAACGCTTGATACAATTATACATGCTAATAATAATTTATCGTTAAACTTAAATAAATTTTTCATTTGTTATACCCTTTCTTATTTTACATAATTTATAATTATAGTCAAACAATATTAAAAAACTCGGTTAAACCGAGCTCTTTAACGTTTTTGGTGGGAAGAGGTGGATTCGAACCACCGAAGACGAAGTCGACGGATTTACAGTCCGTTGCATTTGGCCACTCTGCAATCTTCCCATAAAAATGCCCTATAACAAGGCATTTTACAAATATATGGAGCTAGTGAAGGGAATCGAACCCCCAACCTGCTGATTACAAGTCAGCTGCTCTACCGTTGAGCCACACTAGC
>CANQZB010000057.1 GCA_947628195.1 uncultured Clostridia bacterium
CGTTTGCATAACGCCCTCATCACACAAATTTTGGCCAAGCGCCATAACTTCACACTGGGCAAAGCCCATTTCCTTGCCTATGGCTATTGAAACAGACTCCACGGCATCGCCAAGGTTATCCCCCGCACCCGAAAAAACTTGATAGTTTGCAACGTTATCTGGCCCCGGGGTTAAAATGGTTGCTGAAATTACAATTTTGTTTTCCTTTTTATCCATGCAAAGCATTGTAACAATGGCCTCTGTTTCACTCATGGCAGGAACGTTAAGTTGTGGCACGGTTAAAATAAGCACAACAATTAAAAGCACAACAACTATTTTGCGCGGGCTAAAAATTGTTTTAAGTTTTTTCATACTACCCCCTTTTGAGATAGTTTTTTGTTGTTTTTGTCAGTTTTTGGCGTTTTTAACGCATTTTTTTGCAAAATTTTCCCATTTTTTGTTGAATTTTTTTGTTTTTTAGATTTTTTTGCCTTCCCTCCGCCATTTTTAACTGCCCAGCCAAGCCACAGAATTAGCGGAATTATATATTGCGACACTATTGTTAAAACGGAAGCAAAAGTGGATAGGAAAACAACTTCTAGCCTAACGGTGTTTTCCCCAATAACACTCCACATAAAAATGTATATTAAAAGCACAAGAATAGGGAAAACATTATTTTTAATGTTAAAGGTAAATTTTATTGCCTGCACCATGCAATAGCCAAACATGGAAAGTTGAACGGCTTGCGCCGTAACCCAAAGCGACACAACCAGCCACGAAAGTTCGTCTATGCTAGATTTTCCGCTGGAAAATTGGCTTATATCGCTTATGCAGAAGGCGTGGGTTGGGCTGGTAACATCAAACAAGCCATAAAACACAAAATGCACAAGCAAAACAAGAATAAATGCAAATGCAATAAATTTAAACATTGTAAAGCGCTTTTCGTTGGAAAAATCCACCTTGCCAAAAAGCATAAGCAAAAATGTGCCCGAGCCAAACCAACTTAAATGGTTAAACCCCGCTTCAAAAAGCGGTTTTACCCCATCTTTAAAAAACGGCAAAAAGTTGAATATATCCACGCCTGCAATGGATTTAAGCGCAATGTAAAGGCAACCAATAAACACGGCAAAATATATCATTTCGCTAACGCGGGCTATGTTCCTTAACCCCTTGTAAACCATAAACCCAGTAAGCAGTATCAACGGCAGAACAAACACAATCCAGTTGAGTTCGTTGTAAAAATTTTCCACCACAAAAAACTCTAACCCCTTGGAGATGTTTGCCACCACAAGCCCATATTTTAAAATTAAAATAAACATTAAAATGCGTGGCAAAACTGGGCCCATTATTTCCGTCATAAATTCTAAAATATTTTTATTGCCCGCCTTTTTTATTAGGCCTATTATTAGAATTGCATAGAAGGTATCCACCAACATTAAAATTAGCGTAACAAGCCAACTCATATTTCCACTTTCGGCATACAACAGCCCGGGCAATGCCAAAATTTTTAAGGCAATAAAACTCATAAACACTAAAACAGCAAGTTGCCTATAATTAATTTTCATTGCCCCTCCTGTTCTGATTTTGTTTGTTGTTGGCTATGCTCTTTGGCCGTTTGCGCATTTCCTTAATGTTGGCGCGCTTGAATAGGTCTTGCTGGTCGTTTTTAATATATGGCGCAGTGGGCGCAAGATAGGCAGATTTATAACTATCAAAACTTGCCAAGTAGGACAAAATAAACACGCAGAAAATAAGCATTCCGTAAAGCCCCAAACACGCGCCAATAACCACCGCGCACAGCCTTAAAACGCTAAACTGCGCCGCCTGGCTTGGAATGATGTAAAACGTTATGCCCGAAAGTGCCACAATCATAACGGCAGGCGGGCTAACCAAACCTGCATTAACTGTGGTTTCGCCCAAAATTAGCGCACCCACAATGCTCATTGCCATACCAAAATATTGAGGCATGCGCAAGTTGGCTTCGTACAAAATTTCAAACAGCACAACCAAAAAGAATATTTCCACAAACGGGCTAAACGGAATGCCCTGCGTGGTGTTCATAATTGTTACCAAAAATTCGGTTGGCAAAATTTTATAATGATAGATTTCCAGCGCGACATACACCCCAGGCAGAACAACCGCCAAAATTACGCCCAGCAAGCGCAAAATGCGCACCAGCATAACGCGTATTGGCTGGCTGTAATAATCATCACTGTTTTGCAAATCTTCAATTAACACAAAAGGCACGGTCAGCGCAATAGGGGTGCCGTCCACCAAAATGCCAATTCTGCCTTCCAACATTTTGCCAACAAGAATGTCTGGCTTTTCCACATCGCCAATCTGTTTAAACAGCGATTTTGGCTTTTTTTGAAGGTAAGATATTAAATAATGTGCATCTAAAACGCCGTCTATCTTTATGCTTTTTAGCCTGCTAATTATTTGCTTAACAACGTTTTTATCTGCAACAGAATTAAAATACACAACGCCCACTTGCGTTTTTGTAAGTTCGCCAATTTCCAAAAGTTTTACAACTAAATCGTCTGTTCTAACGCGCTTCCTTATTAATGCAAGGTTATATTTTATGCTTTCGTTAAACCCCTCTCTTGGCCCTTTAATAACCACGCTTGTTGGTGGCTCCATAACCGCACGCGTTGTAATCAGTTCCAAATCGCACGCCAAAATTTTTTGCGCGCCGTCAATTAAAATTAATGTTTTGCCAGAAAGCAAGCCGTCTATTGCTTGCTGTAATTCTTCAAACTCCACCACCTCTTGATTTGCCAAAACTTTTTCTTTAAGTTCTTTTTCAACATCGCTTGCAGTTGTGCCGGTGCCAACCGCATTTTGATAGGTTGTAAGCGGATAAATTAGCGTTTGATTAAACAAAAAATTGTCCGTTATATCTGCAACGTACATAATAACAATTTTTGTTTTAAAAAACTGCACCGTGCGTGATTTTACATCACTGCTATTGTGCAGTTTGCTTTCAATTTCTGCTTTGGTGTTAACTGCATCAACTTTCATATTGCTAGTTTTTGTTTAGTTTGCAGTTTTATACATTTCTTTAAATTTAAAATTTTAACATTTAAACATTAGGGTTTGTTAGTGTGTTTGAATTTGGGGAAGTTAAAACATTGCCCAGCCCTATTGCTTGAACATAAACAGAAACAAAATTTGCTTCTAGCGGATATGAAGTTGTGCCAAGCGCCAATTCAATTTCTAGTGTTTCTTCTGGCATGGTTAAAAATATCTTATATTTTATTGCAAGCGTTTCGCTAGATGTTATGTTTAAAATAAATCCGGCGGGCTGGCGCGTTAAACTGATTGTTGGGGCAGATAAAGTAATTGTGTAATTAAAAACGTGTTCCTCACTAAAAAGAGAACTGAAATATAGCGGATGCTCTTCCTCACTTAAATAATTGGCTTGAACGCTTATGTTGTATTGCTTTGGCTCGTTAAAAGTTGTGTTAAAAAAATCGTTAAGGTCAATTATCCAACTTTCTGCGTTTTGGGTTACAAAGGAAGAAAGCGCATTTAGTTCCTTTGTTTGTTGATAATTGTTAACCCTAACAGTTAAAGCGTTGGCGTTTAATATGGGAAGCACGTAAACTAGCAATCTGCCATTGTTTTGAACATCGGTTATTGTGGGCGCGGTTAGGGTTAAAGTGTTAAAATATGTAACAGTTTGGCTGGGTGCGCTTGGCTTAAATTTTGATGTGTCCCCTTCAGCTAAAACGCTAAATTTATATTCCCCCGCTTGAATTAAGGCAGAATTAAAATCCAACTTGTTACTGCTGGTTGTAATTTCAGTTTCTTCCCCTTGCGGATTTTCTATTTTAACAGTGTAACTTTCGGCATACTGCACATCTTCCCAATAAAGCACTTTGTTGTGCACATAAACCCCAGTTGGTGCGGAAAGTGTTTTTTTGTAAACAAAACTGCACTCTGCGCTATTGCTATCCTTGCTTCCGCTTGCTTTTGCTGTAACGGTTAAAGTGTAACTTTCGCCCAAAGTTAGCAGGCCGGAAAGGTTATAGTTTATGTAAGTTATTTTGCCCTCTGTTTTAAAGGACAATTTGTTGTTGTAATTGTTTGCCGTTACATTAAATTCCAAGTCGTTAAGCGTGAACGCATAATATTGCGCATTTGGCACGCTAACAAAACTAACCACCCCATCATCGCAAGTTAGTGCGGAAGGCGTGCTTAATTTGGCCGGCTCACCCTGGCACGCAAAAAACACGAATGGCACAATTAAACATATTAACAACGCTGTAAATATTTTTTTCATAACACCCCTGTTTGAAATTGCCCTGCCCGCACGGCAAAACTTTATTATTAATTATTATAACCCAAAATTTTACATTATCCAAACAAAAAAGCCATTTTTATTATTTTTGTTTGTTATAAATTTAACATATTGCGCCCTGGGCAGTAATAAATTATTGTAGAGGTAAAAAATGTATTATTGTAATGAATTTTTAGGTTTAAATGTGCTTTCGCTTTACGAAGGTGAACTTTTGGGCGTGGTGGATAAACTTTTTTTTGATAAAAAATTAAAAAAATTGTTAGAAGTTGAACTTATTGGGGAAGATGGCGCACGCCTAACCTTGCCAACTAAAAATATATATCACATTGGCAAAAATGCAATAACAGTAAAGAACAATCAGGCGGTTAGTTTAAAGGTGGAAGAAAACAGCCTGTCCCCTTGCCCAACAAACAGCAAGGCTTACACAATTAAGGGCGAATTTTTGGGTCTTGTTAAAGAAATTAGCCTAAACGAAAAATTTTTAACTGAAAAATTTTCGCTAGATAATGGAAGCACATTAGAGGTTAAAAATTTGGCTTCTTCAAGCAAAAACACCACCATTTTTTATGAGAATACAGATAAAGTTAATGTAAAAAAATTCACGCCGAATAAAGCCCCTAAAATTTTTAAATCGTTTAAGCGCGTGGAGGCGCAAATTTTGCCGGTTGAAAACAAAGCCAGCGCGCAAACAGACGATGCCAACCCAACGCAAACCCCAGTGCAAAGCAATCCGCAAGTTGTGCCGGTGGAAGATACAAACAAACAACTTCAAACTGCCGAATTTTTGTTAGGGCGCGTTTGCACAAAAGATATTTTCAACTTTAACAACGAAATTTTAATTAAGGCTCACACCGTTATTAACAAGAAAAATTTAAAAGAAATTAACAAGTTTGGCAAACTGCGTGAACTTATGCTTTACAGCAAATAAAAAGGGCAAAAAGCCCTTTTTTAAATGGATAAAAATTTAACGCTGTTAAGTAGATGAGTAAATATGTTTATGTGCAGTTCCTCATCTTTAATTATGCGTGCAAAAAGTGCTTTTAAACTTTCATTTTTTACGCGAGATATGGCGTTGTTATAGGTTTCAACTGCCATTTTTTCTCCGGTTATGTTATGCTCCAACATCTCCTTTAATTTTTGAGTGTAATTGATGCTTGCCGTGTTAAAATATGCGCCGTTATCCAACTCATATTTCGGCACTCCGCCAAAAGCGCAAATGGCGTGCATAAGCAAGTTTAAATGTATCATTTCCGTTATGGCAATTTCTTCAAAAAGTTTGCCAAGGTCGTTGTCGGTTTTATCCGCAATGTTGGATTGATAAATATATTCCAGCACCGCACCCAATTCCCCCGTTTTAGAAAATGCCAAATTCCTTAAAACTGAAACAGTGGCGCTATCCGGCACTGCGTTTTCAATTTCTGGGTAACTTTCATTCAATTTAACTTGATAATTTTCTAAATCCATAAAAACTCCTACATAATTTTTATGTTTAATTAATTTTTTTTGTTAAAATTTTAAAATTAAAAAATTTTTATTAAAATTGCAAAATTAAAATATCTTTATTAAAATTACAAAATTAAAATATCTTTATTAAAATTACAAAATTAAAGATAAAACAAAAAATTATTTGTAAAATAATTTAAATTGTGCTAATATTATTTTTAAATAGGGGACGTATGAAAAACAAAACAAAAACAACAGTTACAAAAGCCGTTAGCCGATTTAATCCTAAATCCGATTTTGGGCTTAACGCAAAACAAATAAATCAGCGCAATGAGGAAGGGCTGGTTAACATAAGCAAAATTAAAACCAACAAAACGCTTGGCAGTATTTTTGCCAAAAACATTTTTACATTTTTCAATTTAACTTGCTTGGTTGTGGCCATTGCACTTATTTGCGTTGGCGCGTATAGCGATATGCTTTTTATGGTGATTGTTATTTTAAACACCAGCATTGGCATTTTTCAAGAAATCCGCGCAAAAAAAACTATGGATAAATTAAGTTTAACCAACAGCAATTTTACCAAGGTTATGCGTGAAGGTGAGGAACAAGAAATTTACAAAACCGAAATTGTGCTAGACGATGTGCTGTGCTTAAACCCCGGCATGCAAATAGCGTGTGATAGCGTTGTGTTAGACGGCTTTGTTGAAGTTAACGAAAGTTTGCTTACTGGTGAAAGCCAACCCGTTAAAAAGAAAAAAGGGGATAACTTGCTTGGTGGCAGTTTTATATCTTCTGGCTGTTGTAAGGCAAAGGTTGCCAAGGTGGGCGCGGCCTCGGGCTCCTCAGTGGGAGC
>CANQZB010000058.1 GCA_947628195.1 uncultured Clostridia bacterium
ACCAACCTTGCATAAATTAAGTGTTCAAGCATTTGAGCCTATCCTAGTTGAAGGCAAAGCTATTCGTTTACCACCTTTGGCGTGCGGTGGCTTTAACGCCGACTTCGATGGTGACCAAATGAGTATGCACGTTCCTTTGTCCGTTGAGGCAAGAACAGAAGCAAGAATGCTACTTTTGGCTTCAAATAACGTGTTAAAACCTAGCGATGGTAGCCCTAACATGCTTCCAAGCCAGGATATGATTTTGGGCAACTATTACATTACAGTTATTCGAGAAGGCGCAAAAGGTGAAGGCATGGTGTTTGCCTCTCAGGATGAGGCACAACTCGCTTACGAAAATGGCGAATTGAGTTTGCAAGCAAAAATCAGTTTAAGGCGAACTGTTGAATTTGAAGGCGAAACCATTACAGGTAGAATAGAAACAACTTTGGGTAGGGCAATATTTAATAGTATAATTCCGCAAGATCTTGGTTTTGTTGATAGAACAGTGCGTGAAAACGCATTAAAATTTGAAATAGATAAAGAAATTAAAAAAGGCGATTATGCTAGCATTATTCTAACCTGTTATAGAAAACATGGCACAAACACCACTGTTACTATGATAGATAACATTAAAAATATGGGCTATAAATATAGCACTTTGGCTAGCGTTTCGTTCTCGATATTCGATTTAACCGAAGCAAAAGAACGCGACAAAATGATTGCCGATGCAGATAAAATTGTTACACAAAATGATGACCTTTATATGCAAGGCTTTATGAGCAAGGCAGATAAAAAGGCAAAAAACATTGATGTTTGGAACAAGGTAACCGATGAAATTATTAAAGTTACATCTGCATGTATGGATAAATTTAACCCATTAAAAGTAATTATTACATCAAAAGCGCGTGGTGGTGATGACTCTTTAAAACAATTAAGTGGTATGTTGGGTAGGATGGATGCTGCCACAGGCGAAATGACAGATGTTCCAGTTAAATCTAACTTTAGGCGCGGTTTAAGTTCGCTAGAATATTACAGCGCTGCGCGTGGTAGCCGTAAACAGTTGATGGATACAGCCTTAAAAACTGCCGACTCTGGTTATTTAACAAGAAGATTGGTAGATATTGCTCAAGATATAACCGTAACAGAAGAAGACTGCTTTGCAAATTTGGGTGAAACAGTTAAGGGCATAGATGTAACTGAAATTAAACAAAATGGTTCAGTTGTGGAAAGCCTGGAAAATCGAATTGTTGGCCGTTTCACTAGCGAACCAGTAATTAACCCTAAAACCAAAAAACAAATTTGCGATGCTGATGAATTCATAACCGATGAATTAGCTAAAGAAATTGTTGATGCTGGCATTGAAAAAGTTGCCATCCGCAGTTTGTTAACCTGTAAAGCTAAGAGTGGTGTGTGCGCTAAATGCTATGGCAGAGATATGTCAACAAATGACATTGTTCATGTTGGTGAAGCAGTCGGTGTTATTGCGGCACAATCAATCGGTGAACCAGGTACTCAGTTAGTGCTTCGTACCTTCCACAGCGGTGGTGCAGCAGAAGCCGATATTACATCCGGTTTGCCTCGTGTTGAAGAAATTTTTGAAGCCCGCAACCCTAAAGGCGCGGCGGTAATCTGCGAAATTGGTGGCAAGGTAAGCATTAATCAAATAGATAAACGCTTTGAAGTTGTTGTTAAAGGTAGCACAGAAGAAAGTTACATTTTGCCTTATGGCTCAGTGTTAAAAGTTAAAAATGGCGATGTTGTAGCACCAGGCACTCCACTAACCGAAGGGCCTTTAAACCCTAAAGATGTGCTACGTATATGCGGTGTTAAAGCAGTGCAAGAATATTTGCTTAACGAAGTGTTGGAAGTTTATAAATCTCAATCAGTTTCAATTAACGCAAAGCACCTTGAAATTATAATTAAACAGATGTTAAGGAAGGTTAAAATTGAAAATCCTGGAGATACCGATTTACTTCCTGGCGACGTTGTGGATATTAGAAAATTTGAAGAGGCAAACACAAAAGCGCTTCGTGAAGGTGGCATGCCTGCAAGTGCTAAACGTGAATTGCAAGCTATAACCAAGGCAAGCTTAACAACCGAAAGCTTCCTATCTGCTGCATCATTCCAAGAGAGTAGCAATGTGTTAACAGAAGCCGCATTAAAAGGCAAGGTGGATCACTTAACCGGCTTGAAAGAAAATATTATTATAGGTAAGATGATACCTGCGGGTACAGGCTCACCTGCTTATAGAAATATCCTTCCAAAGCAAGTTAAAGACGATAACGCCTTTAATAATGTAGATATTAAGTTTGGCGATTTAGATGACGACAACTTTGCTGAAGATGATGAATAGATTTAAACAGTCCTTTAATTAGGGCTGTTTTTGTTTTTTGTTTTAAAGTTCTGTAATAAAAAATTTTAAATTATTTTTAAAAAAGTTGCTTAAAACTATTTACAAATTTTATTTTTTATGTTAATATAAAGCCGGAAAATAAGGAGGCATTAATTATGGCAAATACTGCAAAAAACATGGTAGAAAAAAGAATTGAATTTGGTGAGGCTCGTTTAAAAAAGATTAATGCTACAAAAAAATCTAGTATGCCACAAGCCACAAATGGCACAACTGCAAACTCGGTAGTTAAGGCAAGAGAACAGTTTAATGAAGAAAGAAGTTTATGGTCTAAAATCATGGGAATAGTTTTTGATGACTCAACTCATAAAAGAGTTACAAAATTAACTCAAAAAAACAGATCTATGATTGAAACTTTGCGCGCAAATCTTTTGGCTAGTGAAGCAAAAGAAAATAGCGATATTGCTGGCGTTTAATTTTAAACTCTCTTTATAAGAGAGTTTTTTATTTAAAAATTATGTCAAAATTGTTTTACATTTGTTTAAATATGTGTTAAAATTAAAAAATAAAGTGGGGGATTATGAAAGATTTAGTTTATCCGGCAGTCTTTATTAAGGATAAGGATACTAGTAATTTTACAGTTACTATTCCAGATTTAGGCATTGTAACTGAAGGCGTTAATATTGTTGAAGCGTTTATCAACGCCAAAGAATATCTTTGCGCTATGGTAGATTGTGCTATAAAATTTGGTTGCGAGTTGGAAACTCCTTCCTCTTTTGATGACGTTTGCAAAAAAAATAAAAAATATACAGTTTTATTGATAGACGCTTTGGCATAATCTTGACTTAAAAGTGAGGGTTAGTATGACTAAAGTTAATGAACAAAACTATGGCCAGTTAGATTTTTTAATTAACAATTTTTATGAAATTGTTGAATACAAGCGAGGGCGAGGCATCTATGGTGATAGGGTAATTTTAAAACGCCCTAAAAAAGCATCTGCCATTATTGGCGAACCCGATAAATTGTATGAATTTTATTATATGGACGCAAACGCTGTTAAAGAAATGCCCAGAACTATTCAAGAAAAAATTAAAGTTATTACAAGATTTGTAACTTCGCCTGAAGATATGAACATTTTAAGTTCGTTCTCTTCCTACACGGGTGAGCCTTCTAGTTGGGCAATTGAAACAAGGCATGCTTTAATTAAAGCAAAAACCTTGGATTACGGCAAATTAAACGATGTTTTAATGGAAAGATATAAGAAGCTAGATGGGAACTTTTTAAATTTGTTAAAAAAGCATAGAGAAAAGCAATATTTCTTGGCAAGTAGCCCTGAATTTAATTTTGTTTCAAGATCTTATGCAGAAGAGCAAATTTCCAGGCTGTAAATAGTAAAAATTTCAAAAAATTAGTTATTGTTTATTTATTCGACATAACTAGTTTTTTTTCTTTCAATAAAAATTGTTTAAAATCTTAAACTAATTGTGTTAAAGTTTGGAAAATTTATCTATTTTGCTTGACAAATTTATGTAATTAAGGTACAATATTCAAGATTTTACTTTTAATAGGAGACAAAATGAAAACTTTAAAGAAAAATTTTAAATTTATATTATGCTTTTTGGCATTTGCTGTGCTAAGCGTTGTTTTTGCATTTAGCCCAGTTTTAACAACCTTGCCAGCATACGCAACCGCCGAAGCTAAGACTTATGCATATATTTTAAATTCAGTGCATTTGCCTAAAAAAGTTGTTAACGCAGAAAATAACGAACAATTAATTGTTCCTTTGTTAACTTTAAATAGTTCTTCTTCTGTGTTTAGCAACACAACAAAATACACAGTTAGGGTAATAGATCCATCTGGATACAATCACGATTGTGAAGTTTCTAATTTATCTAACCCTACAACAACAAATTCAGAATATTTTGAATATCACGACACTGCAGATGAAGGAAAACATATTCCTGCTAAGTCTTTAGTTGTTAAAGGTTTAAATAATGGTGATTACGATATTTTATATATTGTAAAAGATGAAACCCACAACAAAACTTACTATTCTAACAAATATTCTGTAACAGTAAAAAATGTTTCCTATGAACTTGATTTTACTGCTGAAGGTGGAGATAATGCTGGTTTAAAACAACTTGTTCCAAGTGAAGTTGCTTTAAATGACGAAAAAATTGCATTGCCAGTGGCCTATGTAAAACAGATGAATAAAGATGATGCTGTTAGCGTTTCCACTATTCAAAAACCTTCAAAAACAATCTTCAATGGCGGAACAAATGTTCCAGAAGGCACAATTGTTAATGAAAGCGATGGAACTGTTTCATTAAACCCTACAAAAGAAGGCGTTTATACCTTTGAATACACTT
Organism: uncultured Clostridia bacterium; assembly: GCA_947628195.1. GTDB lineage: Bacteria > Bacillota > Clostridia > Christensenellales > UBA1242 > Onthoplasma. Next base: position 4,702 of record CANQZB010000058.1, read on the forward strand.
ACGATGGCGCAAATCGCCCTACAAAAACCTTTACAGTAAGGGTTACAGATGGATACAAAAAGCCTACTGAAAAAGATATAGCAGTTTCAACTCCAAGTTTAACCAATGCAGGTTTTGAATTGGGCAAAAAGGGCATTAAATTGCCAAATGTAACTGTAACATTATCTAAAAACGGCACAGTAATTGAGCACAATGTTGTTTCTATTGATATTGTTAATCAGGAAAAACCTGAAATTAAAACAACTTTAAATAAAAACAACTTCACCTTTGATATGACAAAAGAAACATTTAACGCATCTAGCTACGATGAAATGTCCGGCTATTACGATGTAATTTATCATATTGAAGATGCTTATGGCAACCTAAAAACTAAAACTGTAACAGTACGAAACGTTACAGACAACACCAAACCAGAAGTTTTCTTGGCATATAACTATGCTTTAACTGAAGATGCAGAATGGGAAAATGGCAAACTTGTTCAAGGCGGTTTAACCGAAGCAAAGCCTAACACTGATTATGCGCCTGAATTTAAAGCTCAATTCAAAAAAGATAGTTTGTATTTCCCTGCAATTTACGCAACAGATTTAACAAGCGAATTAAAAGATTTCACCTTTGTTCGTTATTTCCAAAACAGAACAAGTGGCAACACCTTCTACATCGATAATTTGCAAATTGTTGATGGTGAAGTAAAACCTGTTTCAGCAACTTCTCAATATCGTAACGCTTATGGGGAAAAACCAGAAGAAACAGCAACTGACACTCGTGGCCAAATGAACAAGGTTACAAAGTTTAGATTTACTGACGATATTATTAATTCAATTAAGAGTGGCGATGAATATACCTTATATTATTATGTAATTGCCAATAACAAACAAGAAAGTTATGTGTATGAATCTGGCACAACTAGATACACTTTTAAAATTGTAGATTCCGAAGCAGAAGAGACTCCAACCCCTACCATCACATTAGATAATGTTAGGGCTGGCCAATCTATAAATATTGAAGATGAAATGAATGTTAATGTAATTGCAAAAGATGAAGACGGCAAGGACACTCGCATTAAAACACAATTGTTTTACTATTATGGTAAAAAGAGCGACGGAACAGATAAATCTATTGATGCAGAAACTATGAAAGGCTACTTCCAAACTGCTTTAAGCACAACAGTTGGAACACAAAGCACTTACATTACAAACTTTACTTCTAACGTTTTGGATAATGCAGACCTTTTAACTCAATGGAGAAGCACTAGTGATCTTGATAGAATTTATGCTGTAACCAACAATTCAGAAACCGCTAATAACTATAAATTCAATTTTGAAAAATATGTTGTTGGTCAAGGCACAAAAGATGATAAAGTCGTAACCTTGTTTGCTGTGTCAATTAACGATTATGGCAAAGTTGGCATTGATGTTAAAACCTTTAACATTAACAACACAACAGAAAGCAATGCCCCTGTTGTTAGCAAAATTGAACTACCTAGTTATGATGGTGGATTAGATGAAAAATTGAAATATTGGACATCTACCGATAACGACACATTAGTTGTAACAGGCAGAACAGATATTAAGCAAGGCGTTGATGTTGAACTTCCAACAGTTACATTTAGTGATCAAAACGAAGACGGCAGTAACGATAAAACTTTGGCATTAAATGTTATGTATTACATTAATGTTCCAGAGTCTGATGCCGGCTTACAA
>CANQZB010000059.1 GCA_947628195.1 uncultured Clostridia bacterium
CATATTGTGCAAGGCTTTGGCAACAATTTGTTCGCCCGTGTCGCCATCTTCATACACTTCTTTTGCAAGGCGAACAGCTTCATTTTTGTTAATTCCAAGGCTTGTTAGCACAACAACCGCATCGTCAACTGCGGTATTTTTAATATTAACCGTTGTGCTGGTTTCGTTTGGCAGAATGTAATCAAACGGCTTAATTTTATCTTTAAGTTCAACAATAATGCGCTCGGCTGTCTTTTTGCCTATGCCCTTACAGTTTGCAATAACAGAGGCATCTTCATTAATAATGCTAGAAATCAGCGTTGTCATGCGCTCGGCAGAAAGAATTTGAAGTGCAGTTTTGCTGCCCACGCCGCTAACAGAAATTAATTGCATAAAAAACTTTTTTTCTTCCGGGCTAACAAAGCCGAATAGGCTTAATTCATCCTCTTTAACTTGCATATATGTGTAAATTTTTACTTCTTCATCTATATCCGGCAAGTTTGCCATACAACCATTGGTAACCGAAATTAAAAAGCCAACACCACCCACTTCAACCGTGATGCTACCCAATAAATCCTTATCCCTTAAAATACCTTTAATAAAACCTATCATAAATATCCTTAAAATTTCTTTTATTTTGCTTTTCTTACAAGAAAAGCAAGCAAAAGAATTACATACTATTGTCGCTCATAACGCTACTGGTTTGAATGTGGCAGATTGCAACCGCAAGAGCGTCAGCGGCATCATCTGGTTTTGGCACTGAATTTAGCCCTAAAATGTTTTTAACCATAAACTGAACTTGTTTTTTTTCTGCCCTTCCGTTGCCAGTTAGTGCCTGTTTAATTTGAAGCGGAGTATATTCAAATAGCCTATCAATATATTGTTTGCACGCAACAATAAGTGCGCCACGCGCTTCCGCCACCGCAATGCCCGTTGTGGTGTTAGTGTTAAAAAACAGCTCTTCGAACGCAACTTCTTCCGGCTTAAAAGTTTCCATCAACTCACACGCTGCTTGATAAATTGTGTTTAACCTAGTGCTAATGTTCATCGTTTTGGGTGTGGTTATAACGCCGTAATCCACCACTTTAAAGCCGTTTGTTTCAATTATGCCATAACCTATTATGTTGTAGCCGGGGTCTATACCTAAAACTCTCATTGCCCACCTATGCAGAAGCTTTAAGGCGCGTTACAAGCTCGCATACATTGTTATAAAGTTCGCTAAAGCGCTCGTTATCCTGCTCCACTTTATTCTTTTTAACATTATAATCGCTAATTAAAAGTTCAATTCTATCCAAAATTGCCCTAATAATTTTAACTTGTTGTTTATAACCTTTTACTATCATTTGAGATGTTTCGTCATCAATTGTGGTTTTAAACTCCTTACAAAGTTCGCTAACATCGTGTTTATATTCAGTTTTAAGCGACCCGCATTCTTGTAGCGCTTGTTTAAATTTATTACAGGAAATTTTAAACTCTTCACTAATAACTTTTAAATCTTTATCTATGGTTTTAATTTTAGGTTGAATTTTGGCAAACTCTTTTGTTCTATCTGCCTTTTTAAAACCTGCAATTTGCGTTGTTAATATGTTAAGGTCGTTTCTGTAATCTAATAATTGCGTAAAATAGTTCATTAAATCTGTGCGATTTTCTTCTGCTGATATTAATGAGTTGTTATATAAAGAAAACAAAGCAGAAAGCTTGCTTCTGTTATCGTTTAATTCTTTTAAAATCTCTCTCTGCCTTGCGCTAGTTTCCATCATCTTCCTCTAAATTATATATTACATCAATAACGTCATCACTTTCGTTAAGTTTATCCAGCATTTTGTTAAATGTTTCCAACTGGCTTGGGTTTAATTTTATGTAATTCTGCGGAATCATCTCCACGCCAGACGAAAGAATTGTGCATCCTGCGTTTTCAAACGCAGAAACCAGTTCGTTAACCGCCCCTGCATTAGGCTCGGTATAAACAGTAAACACTTCATCATCTTCACAATCTAACGCGTTCATGTTTATTGCCAATTCCATTGCAGAATCGGAATTAAATTTTTCATTTTTCTCAACCACGACCACACCTTTATTGTCAAACATATAGGAAACGCAACCGGTTGAGCCCAAACTGCCACCAAATTTATCGAAGGCATAACGCACATCACTACTGGTGCGGTTTTTATTGTCGGTAAAACATTTAACAACAACTGCTACGCCACCAACTCCGTATCCTTCATAAGTTTGCTCAATAAAAGATGCACTATCAACTTCGCTGTTCTTCTTAATAATGCTATTAATTCTATCATTTGGCATGTTGTATTGACGGGCTTTGGCAATGGCCATTTTTAGTTTGCTGTTGCTATCAACATTTGCGCCACCTTCCTTAACCGCAACCATAATTTCGCGCCCTACTTTAGTAAAAATCTTGCTACGCTCTGCGTCGCTTTTTTCTTTCCTTCCTTTAATATTATTCCATTTACTATGACCTGACATTTTTTACCTCACTTATTTTTTGCATAATTATACTACCCGCCACGCCTGCATTAAGGCTTTCAACCCCATTAAACATAGGGATAGATACTTTTTTATTGGCAAGGGTTAAAAATTCTTTACTAACTCCGTTACCTTCATTACCTATTATAACAGCAATTTTGCTTTTTGGCAAACGAATTTCACTTAAAGGTGTGCCAAACATATCTGCGGAAAGGAAATTTTCTGCTATTTTTTGCTTATTTGATGTAAATTCTTCAAAATTAACAATGTGAACTCTGGCAGAAAGTGCTGTTCCTGCTGACGCGCGTATAACCTTTTCGCTATACACATCGGCACAATTTATAAGATAAACATCCTTAAAATTAAACGCCATAGCCGAACGAATAAGCGTGCCAACATTTCCGGGATCTTGCAAATTATCTAACACAAGGCTGTTGCCCACCGATGCTATTTCACACGGGTTTATTTTGCAAACACATAAAATGTTTTGATTCGTTTTAGTTGTTGCAAGGCTTGACAGCACTTGTTCGCTAACCAAGGCAATATTTGGGTAACCTTTTAAATTTTTATTGGTGGTTATTGTGCACAATATTTCTATTTTTTGTTTAAGTATATCAGCACAAAATTTTTCACCTTCAACTAAAAATATTCCATTTGATTTTCTAAACTTTTTATTTTTTAAATCTTTTATTTGCTGTTTTGTTAATTCCATAAAATTATTATATAAAATAAAAAACTTATAGTCAAAAAAAATTGTTAATTTTATTTATAACATTAACAAAAAATTGGCTGTTTTGTGTTGTTTAGGGCATAAAAAAACTCTCTTAAAGAGAGTTTACTTTGCCGATTTAGCTTGTTCAACAAGTTTTGCAAAAGCGGTTTTATCTGTTGCGGCAATTTCTGCAAGAACTTTTCTGTTTAAATCAACATTGGCTTTTTTAAGCCCATTTATAAACACGCTATAAGAAACACCATTTTCATGGCAAGCAGCGTTGATACGGGTAATCCAAAGTGAACGCATATCACGTTTTTTAAGTTTTCTGCCAACATAAGCATATTGACCAGATTTCATAACCGCTTCACGTGCTACGCGATATAATTTAGATTTTGCGCCTCTATAACCTTTTGCTTGTTTTAAAATGGCACGACGTTTTTTTACCGCATTTACTCCACGTTTAATTCTCATTTTCGGCCTCCTACATCATATCCTTATAATTTTTTTCGAACTGCTTGGAAACATATCCAGTTGTTCTTAATCTTCTTTTTCTCTTACGAGATTTTTTGGTCAAAATATGACCTTTACCGTCATGCATCATTTTAATTCTGCCTGTGCCAGTTTCACTAAAACGTTTTGCAACGGCTTTTCTTGTTTTCATTTTTGGCATAATTTTCTCCTTTTTATTTTTTGTTTGTTAGAGGGGCTAAAAACATAAAGATACTTCTTCCATTTACTTGAGCGGGCTTATCCACAACGCCGGCGGTTAAGCACATTTCAGCAAACTTATTCATAATATCTATGCCCTGTTGAGGCCTAGCTTGAGATCTTCCCTTCATAAGAATGCTTACTTTTACCTTACTGCCTTCCGTTAAAAATTCACAAACTTGTTTTGCTTTATACCCAAGGTCATGATCGCTTATTGTCATAGATAATCGCATTTCCTGCAATTTTTGAACTTTTTGGTTTTTCTTTTGATCTTTTAACTTTTTAAGTTCATCAAATCTATACTTGCCATAATCCATAATTCTGCAAACGGGCGGTTTTGCCTCTGGCGCAATAAGCACCAAATCCAACTCGCTTTGTTTTGCAATTTCTAGTGCACTGGCACTGCTCATCAACCCAAGTTGTTCGTTATTTGCACCAATAAGGCGCACTTCTGGTAAAACAATTTGTTCATTTTTAAGTGATTCTTTCAATTTCCCTCCTACCCAAGAAAAATGGGTTTCTTTATGTAAAAGAACCCACACCTCAAATAAAAATTAAACTAAACATTATTCAATTTTTATATACCATTGTTGCGCATTCGCTTCAAGGTGAGAAGTGGTAACTCCTACTTTTACGAAACACATTTTAGCACACAAAAATTTATTTGTCAACTGTTTTTTTAAATTTTTATTAATTTTTTTTGCGCCATAAAACTGGCGCGATTATTGAATGAGCAAGTAAGAACTCTGCTGGATAGTAGGTTGCCAAGCATAAAACGTCTATAATCCTTGGTAGCCCACCAAACACGTTTAATAACAACATTAAATCTGAAAAGAAGAATAATAAACTGCCAAAAACTATAATCAAGTTTAAAAGCGACCTTTCAGCTACTAAATTTATTACTGCTTTGCCCACCATTAAAGAAATAATTAAAGCATAAAGTATGCACACAACTTCCATTAACACACTGCCAAAATTAAACATTGGCGCAAGCAAAATAAATAACATTGAAGGAACAAATATAGCAAGCCCCGCTATTAAATCTTGCCATTTGAAGCGTACAAGGTTGCAATATGAGATAAAGAAGAAAACATGCCCAACAGCGAATAACACAGCGCCTGTAATAAAGTGAATATTAAGGAAAATATCCCCCAACATTGCAAAAATTAAGCCAATAAATAGAAAGATTGAAAATTTTAATCTGCCCTGCTTTAAAACAATGGATGCAATCAAATTGATTAAAGCTAAAAGCACAAACGCCCCGCTTGTTATGCCTTTAAGCCAAGTTTCCCCAAAAATAATGTAGCAAACATCGCCTGCTATAATTAATGCACACAAAAGTGCGTTAAAGAAATATGCTATTCTTTTCATAAATTTCTCCTATGTTATAATTTTACATAATTTTTTATAAAAAAGCAAATAAATTGCCGAACATTTAAAAATGTTAATTTATAACAAAATAATAATTTATTTTAAAAATTTTTTAATTAAACTTTCTTTAAGCTTTGTGCTTGGCTGATAGCGCATTGGCAAATCAAGTTTATTAGATTTTTTTACGATGCTTTTATAATGCGTAAAAGTATCAAACCCTGCCTTGCCGTGATACGCACCAATTCCGCTCTGTTTTAAACCGCCAAACGCCAAATTTGGATTTGCTATGTGCATAATCGTGTCATTAACACAACCGCCACCAAACTTGCATTTGTTAAGAATTAAATTTTGATTTTTCTTGTTTGTGGAAAACATATATAAGGCAAGCGGTTTAGAGTTATTATTAATGGTTGACACAACCTCACACAAATTTTCGTAAGTTATAATAGGCAAAATTGGCCCAAAAATTTCGCTTTGCATAGATAAATCGTCAAAGTTACTGTTTAATAGAGTTGGCTCTATTTTTAAGGTTTTTTCATTGAATTTGCCACCAAAAATTACATCACCAGCGCTTATTAAAGACCTCATATTATCAAATTGCTTTTGATTTATCATTTTAGGATAATTTGCATTTGAAATAGGGTCTGTTCCGTACTGCAAAATAATTTGGCGCTTTAATTCTTGAATAAGTTTATCCTTAATCGTGCTGTGGCAATAAACAAAATCTGGTGCAACGCAAGTTTGCCCAGCATTTAGTAACTTGCCAAAAATTATGCGTTTTGCGGATAGTGGAATGTTGGCAGTTTCGTCCACAATACATGGGCTTTTCCCTCCCATTTCAAGCGTAACTGGGATAAAATGCTCTGTGGCTTTTTGCATAACAACCTTGCCAATTCGCGTGCTTCCAGTGTAAAAAATATAATCAATATCTTGATCCATTACATAATTGCACGCTTCTGCTCCATCTAAAAGAGTTGTTACATGGCCGGGTTCAAAAGTTCGCCTAATTAATTTGTCCAACACGGCACTAACATGGCGCGAGGTGGAACTGGGTTTTAAAATTACAGAATTG
>CANQZB010000060.1 GCA_947628195.1 uncultured Clostridia bacterium
CCTGTTAATTTTGCTGCCAACCTAACATTATGCCCGCCCTTACCTATTGCAAGCGACAACTTGTTTTCTGGAACCAGTACATTTGCAACGCCGGCAACAGTATCAACTGTTATTTCGCTAACTTCTGCTGGGCTTAATGCTGCAACAATGTAATCTGCCGGATTTTCACTGTAATTAATTATATCTATTTTTTCGCCTTTAAGTTCGTTAATCACGGCATTAATTCTTGAGCCTTTGTTGCCCACACATGCGCCAACTGGGTCAAGATTGTTTACTTTTGTTGTAACTGCTATTTTAGTTCTTAAACCGGGTTCTCTAACCAAACCTACTATTGAAACTTCACCATTGTTGAGTTCTGGCACTTCCATCTCTAATAATTGCCTTACAAAATTTGGATGAGTGCGCGTTACTTGAACAACTGTTCCTTTAAAATCGTCTTTAATATGGCGAACATAAACTTTAACCCTATCTCCTGGCTTTAAATTGTCGTTTGGTAAAACATCTCGCTTGGTTAAAAGCCCTTCCAAAGTTGTGCCACCAATTTCAAGATAAACATTATCTAAATCAATGCGCTTTACATTGGCAACAATAAGTTTGCCTTCCTTTTCTGCAATATCCTTATAAATGGATTGCTTTTCAATTTCTTTTATTTTTTGAGTTATAACTTGTTTGGCTGTTTGAACGGCAATACGGTTAAAGTCTTTAGTGCTTTCTTCTTGCATAACTAAATCCCCAACCTTATAAGAATGTTTTATCTGTTTTGCTTCTTCTAGGCTGATTTCCTTTTCTTCATCCTCAACTTCGCTTACAACAGTGCGATAAGAATAAATTTTAATGGTGTTTTTTTCTGGCAATAGTTTAACTTGCGCATTTTTTGCCATACCACTATTTTTCTTATATGCTGCTGTTAGGGCTTGCTCTAGTGCTTGAATAAACACTTCTTCATTAATGCCCTTTTCCGCCTCTAAATCTTTTAATGCTTCAAAAAAATCTTTATTAATCATAATTTCTCCTTAAAATTCTATATATGGTGTAATTGACGCTATATCAGTGTTTGATATAGTAACTGTTTTATCTTTTAATTTAAAGTAGGTTGATTTTTCATCCCTGTGGACCAATTCAGCAGTAAATTCTTTGCGCCCATCAATTTTTTTATACAACTTTACATCCACTAATTGGTTAGCATACTTTTTAAATTGCCAATCATATTTTAATGGCTTATCTAACCCGTAAGACGAAACGTCAAGCACATAAGGTTTATCGTTAGTTGGGTTAAGTTCTTCAATAACGGGGTCAATTAAATCGTTAACTGCTACGCAATCATCAATAGATACACCGCCCTCTTTATCGATATACACAATTAAATGCATACCGTCTGCTTTTTTAACATACTCAACTTCAACAAGTTTTATATCGTTTTTAAAAAGTGGACTTATTTCTTTTGTTACTAACTCTGAAATTTTCATATTACTCCTAAAAATTAAGTTAGGAGTGGCTCTGCCACTCCCTTTCTATTATTAGTATATCACAATCATTTTATAAAATCAATAGTTTTTACATTAATTTTATAAAAACTTTTGCCGTGGCAGTGGCATCATTAATTGCGCGATGTGCATTATCTAACACAATGTTCAATTTGTCTACAATAGTTCCAAGTTTATAATTTTTTAATCCTGGCAATTTTTTATGCGACATTTCCAACGTATCCATTAAAGGATTGTTGAAATTGTAAGATAATTTTTTGGATGCGTTATAAATAAAGCCTATATCAAATTGTGTGTTGTGTGCAACTAATGTTGAGCCATAACAAAACTTATAAAAATCCGGTAAAACATAGTTGATTGTTGGTGCGTTTGCAAGCATTTCATCGGTTATGCCTGTTAAAGTTATAATTTCCTTTGGCAGTTTTTTTGAAGGCTTAACGAATGTAGAAAATTGTTCGTCTATTCTGCCGTTTACAATTTTGCATGCGCCAATTTCAATAATTTCATCTTTGTTGGCCTCCAAGCCGGTTGTTTCCAAATCGAAAACTACATAACTGCCTTCAAAGGTTTTTTCGGCGTCATCAAAAAGGCCACTTTGCTCATAATCTATGTATTTTGTAGGCTTTACAGTATGATATTCTTCGTTAACCTTTTTAAAGCCTGACTTAATTTCCTCTTTTTTAAATTCACATCTGGCTATTGTAACCGCGTTGAAGGATAACTTGTTATTAAATTCACGATACGAACCCAAACAGCATACTTTCATGCCAACTTCCAACAAATCTCCTTTTGCCTCATCACTTTGTTTTGGGAAAATTGAGCAATGCAAAAATTTGTTTTCTAATTTTAGAGTGAAGGCGTAAAAATTGCGTTCAAACGCCTTGGTTTCTCCATTTTTTGTGAACTTACGGGTGTATTGTTTCCTTTCAACATTAGCAATTTCCCCACAAATTACAACATTTTCTACCACAGTGTTAATTTTAGTAAAATCACTGGCAAGATTATAGTCATTTTTGCCTATTATATCTGTTATTTCCGTTAATTCATATACTGTTTTTTCTTCCGCTTCTTTTATGCTTGCAAGCAATTCCATATTCTTTTCTATATACGAACTTTCGGAATTTACAATATCATTTTTCCTTACAAATTCAACAACAAAATCTGCAAAAAAACTTTCTTTTAACTTGTCGGCTATTAAAGTTTCGCGTTTTAAGGCTGTGGCGTATTCGTATGTTGACCCTGCCAATTTTAATTTAACAAGAGCTTTCATGTGTTCAATTTCAACACTAACATCATCGTAAGTGAAGTCCTTATTAATGGCCGGAAAAGTGTTTATAATTGTTGTGTAAGTGTGATTTGCAATTGCTCTTTTATCTAACGGGCAAGCAATAAAAGCAAGTTCAATTTTTAAATAAGAGCCTAAAATTTCATTTAATTTGTTTAAAATTGCCTGCTTGTTTTCATTGTTAGGTTTAAAACTTTCGGGATTATATAAAAAATTTACGGTGCAGGTGTTAGTTTTTTCAGAATACACTGCATCTTTAAATTTTAAACCATCGTATAAAGTGTTTAATATTTCAATTCTTTCCACGCTGTAATTATAGCACAAAAAAGAGGGTTATGTCAACCCTCTTATAAAATGAATTGTATAATATCTATCAATATTACAAAACCTAGCAAAACGAACAGGCCTATGTTGTTTATTGTGTTAATAATCTTTCGCTTAACTGGTTTTTTGCGTATCCATTCTATAACAACAAACACCATTTGGAAGCCGTCTAGTGCCGGAATTGGAAGCAAGTTAAATACTGCAAGATTGGCTGCTATTGCAGGCATCAAAACAAGCAAATTAATCATATTAAGTTGAGCGGAACTTGCAATTATATTAATTGTTGTTACTGGGCCACCCACTGCTTTTAAGGACATTTGACCAGTAATTAATTGGAAGAAAATTACCAGAACTTTCCACGCCCATTTAAATGTAAATGGCACAGATTCTTTTAATGCCTCTACAAATGTATAAGCATAAGCATCGGTTGCGAACTCTGCTTTGTTTTCTTCATTCGTTGATAATAATGACCAGCCTACGCATTTGCCTTCTTCGTCATAAATGACATTAATAAAACCTTCAACTGACATAAATTTGCCGTTGCGCCTAATGTTAAATGTTAGAGCGTTTTCGTCTAAATAATAGGTTTTTTCATCCTTGCCAACAAAGGACTTTTCAGCCTTTAACTCATCGGCTGATCCAGAATAGGTATTGTACTTTTCTTGCACAGTTTCTGTAACAATAGTGTTGAAATATTTATCATGCAAAAAATCTATGCTTTTATCATTAATTCCATACACAACATCGCCCGATTGCACTATTTCATAGTTAATGGAGGTTTCACCCACTGTTTTTACTTGAACTAAATCATAGCCATGCGCAACTAACAAAATAAACGAAAATATAATTGCGCTTAAAAAGTTGAAGAATGCGCCAAAAAACAACACAATTAACCTTTTCCAAGGTTTTTGATTGTTAAAAGCGTCTGGGTTAGAGCCTTCTTCTTCCTCGCCTTCAAAAGCACAGTATCCGCCCAAAGGGAGCAAACGCAAAGTTATCAGTTCGCCATTTTTCTTTTGCTTTTGCAAAATTTTAGGGCCAAATCCCACGCTAAATTCGTTAATTTTAAATTTTAATATTTTTCCTGCAGTGTAATGACCCAATTCGTGAATTAACACCATTAAAAGGAGCAAAAGAATAGCTACAACTATGTAGCCAATATATGTCATAACTGACGAGAAACTCAATAATTGTTGCATAAATTTCCTCTTTAATTATACTTCAATTTGTACAAGTTTATTCTACAACAAACAAATATATTAAGCAATTAAAATTACGGCAAAAATGCTAACAAATGTTACAACAAATATCATTGCATCAATTCTATCAAGCATGCCACCATGACCAGGGAAGATATTTCCGCTATCCTTCACGCCCGCTTTACGCTTAATTAAACTTTCTAGCAAATCGCCCATTTGCCCTAATATTGAGCCAAATAAGCCAACTAATAAGAAGTGCCACCAACTAATAGAAAATTGTGTTAACATTATGCTTAAATTAGGCACATTTTTTACTAAGGCAAATACAAGCATTGCCCCACCATCGCCACCTAAAAGCCCCCCGATTGATCCACTAATTGTTTTTTGAGGGCTTATTTTTGGTGCAAGTTTAGGGCCTTTTATTGTTCTTCCAACAAGATAAGCGCAAGTATCTGTTAAAAAGGTTATTGCAATAACAAGTAAAATTAAAATGACAGATAAATGATTTATTCCTGCAAATTTGTCTATATGATTAATAAACAAGAACATGGTAAACAAAAAAGCGGGATAAAAGCAAGCCAATAACGTGTTAAAACTTGATTTAATTGGATTTTCCTTTTTGGAAATGGTTTCGGTAAAAACCGCTATAATAAAATACAAAACAAGCATTAATAACTGCACAAATATTAAATTTTGGTAAGGAACAAAATTTAAAAATATTAACAAAACGCCATAATTAAAAACAGAATAAAACACCGCTAATATTTTGTTTAAAGGTTTGTTTGTTTTTTCTAGCAAGTTGCACATTTCAAAACTGGCAACATATGTTAGGCACAAAATGAATACATCAAAAACATAATCCCCCAAATTTAATGGCAAAAACTTGGCACCAATTGCTAGTGCAACTGCCAAAACAATAAAAATGCTGGTTATAAATCGCTGTTTCATTTACCCTTTCACCGCCCCATAGCGCCTATCGCGTTTCATATATACTTTTAGTGCTTTTATTAAATCTTTTTTGGTAAAACTTGGCCATAATTTTTTAGGGAAATACCATTCGCTATACGTGGATTGCCATGTTAAAAAATTGCTTGTGCGCATTTCCCCACTTGTGCGAATAACAAAATCTAACGGAAGCATATCCGCCGTGTATAAGTGTTTTTCAAACGTTTTTTCGTCAACAATATGCGTTCCTTTTGCAATAAGTTCGTTAACAACTTTTAAAATTTCTTGCCTGCCCCCATAATTTATGCAAGCATTTAGCACAAAACCGGTTTTATCCTTTGTTAATTCCATTATTTCTTTTGCTTTTGTGCGGACCATTTCAGGCAATTTATCATCGTTCATATCGCCCGAAATAATTACGCGGATATCTTTATCTAAATAATCGCGCTTAAAATCATCCAACATTTTATTGAATAATTGCATTAAATAATCTACTTCTTCTTTTGGCCTTTTCCAGTTTTCGCAAGAAAAACAATAAAGAGATAAATTTTTAATGCCCAACTCTTGAATTAACTCTATTTGTTTTTTTAAATTTTCAAAGCCAACTTCATGCCCTACTGAACGTGCTAAATGGCGTTTTTTTGCCCACCTGCCGTTGCCGTCAACAATAAATGCAACGTGCTTGGGCATGCGAGGATCTGCCTTTAATTTTTCAATATTCATTTACACTTCCATTATTTCTGCAACTTTTTTTTCACAAGCGTTGTCAGATTTTGCAGTGTAATTATCTATTGTTTTTTGAACATCTTTTTCCAATGAATTGTATTCATCTTCACTAATTTCTGAATTCTTTTTCATTGTTTTAAAGGTTTCAAGCACATCGCGCCTTGCATTACGCATTGCAATTTTTGTTTCTTCCAAAAGTTTGCGAGCATCCTTGCTAAACTCGCGCCTACGCTCTTCTGTAAGCATTGGGAAGCCAACGCGTATGATTTTTCCGTCATCGCTTATAGATAAGCCTAAATTTGCAGATTCCAACCCTGTTCTTAAATTTCTTAAAG
>CANQZB010000061.1 GCA_947628195.1 uncultured Clostridia bacterium
GCATAGAAGCTATTTCGCGTGGTGCAAAATTTACATATTTAGTTGATAGCAACAAACAAGCCATTAAACTTATTAATGAAAATTTAAAAAACATTGTTGAGCCACATAAGGTTGAAAATTGCGATGCGTTAACTTTTTTAAAATCTACCAACCAAAAATTTGACATTGTGCTGTTAGACCCACCCTTTGCAACAGATTTAGGGATTAAGGCAATTGAATATATTGTGGAAAATAAACTTTTAAATCAGCACGGTATTATAATATTTGAAACAAGTGAAACTAACAAAGTTGACTTAAACTATCCAAACTTTACAATAACAAGAAAAAAATACGGCACAGTGGCCGTATATAAGATGGAAGAAAATGATGAATATAGAAATTAAAGAGAATAAAATTATTATAGATAATCCGCAGGATTTTGATGTGCCTCAAACATTGAATTGCGGGCAAATTTTTAGATACTCTATAGACGGGAACAGCGCAGTTGTTTATTCCAAAAACAAAATGGCAATTTTAACATGGAGTGAAAACAGAATAGAAATTTCATCAAAAGATGTTGGATATTTCTATAATTTTTTTGATTTAGATAGGGATTATTCCGCAATTAAGCAAGTTTTAACTAAGGATAAATTCTTAAAAAAGGCAGTTGATTATGGCGCTGGCATAAGAATAATTAATAACGATGCTTATGAAATGCTTGTTAGTTTTATAATTTCGGCAAACAACAACATTGGGCGAATAAAAAAATCTGTGGAATACTTGTGCGCGCGCTTTGGGGAGGAATGCGGAGGGTATTTTGCCTTTCCAACACTTTCCGCTTTAAAGCACGCAAGTGTGCAAGATTTCCGCACGGCAGGTTTGGGCTATAGGGCAGAACAGATGTTTGAAACAATCCAGCAACTAACTGACGAAGATATTGAAAATTTAAAAAACATGCCTAGTGATGAACAATTTAAATTTTTAGTGTCCTTAAAAGGGGTTGGGGAAAAGGTTGCGAATTGTATAATGCTTTTTGGTTTGGGTGTTAAGAATGTGTTCCCAGTGGATACTTGGATAAACAAAGTTTATAATGCTTTAACCAACACAACCACTACCGATAGGAAAAAGATATCCAAAGAACTATCAGCGCGTTATGGCGAGTTATCCGGATTTGCACAGCAATATTACTTTTATTATTTTAGGGACAATAAAATTAAATAAATTTTTTAAACCCTCTTGACAAACGCTAAAAAGATGTTATAATACGCTATGTTTAAAGGAGAAATATGAAAAAAGTAAGTAAAATAAAATCTAAAAGATTATTAAAGGGCGCACAAACATCTGGTTTAATAGAAGTTGTTTTAAACGATGGGCAAATTGTTTATTTTGCAAAATGCGAAGATGGAAGCGTGGCTTCAAGTGAAGTTTATAAGTACAAAATAAATTTTCGCATCTTGCCTAAAAATGTAAATCTAAAAAAACAAACCATTGTTATTGGGGAAGGATTTGCATACGGCAAAACTTATGAAATAAATGCGGATAATCACGAAATCTATTTTAACCAATATATTCCTATCATCAACACCAAAACAAACAGTGTGGTTGCGTATGTTGACTGGTTGGGCTATGAAATTACAGACATTAACCACTCCACAGGCTACCCAGTTACTAGTGTGTATATGGATTATATACTATCTCACGCAAACGGCATAAGTTCAAGCCGAATTCCACACATGGCTTTTACAAATAATAAATTTTACAAGGCTGTTTTGTCAGCAGAAATGAAATATTATGACGAAAAAGTTCAAACATTAAAAGCCCGAAACGCAAGTGTCATCAAACTTGCTCTGGCTAAAAAAGAATATAATAATGCCTTAGAGGCTATACGTGCAAAGCGTGCGCAAGCTTTGTTGCAAGAAAGGCTTAATAAGCACAACGTATGTAACCATAGCGTGGTTTAAAAAACACCTAATTAGGTGTTTTTTTATTTGATTTTTTATTATTTTCCAAATTATGCAATTTCACATGCTTTATTATTATTGATGTGAACAAAAGCACAAAACTAAAGTAAGCAAAAAACACAAGTAAATTTGACACAACTTCGTTAGTTAAATAGGAAACAAACGTTAAAACTATGCTTAAAGTAAGGAAAATGCCAATTAATATATTAGTAATCACCCTTACATTGTTGCGCCTTCGTATTAGCAATTTTGATTTGTTAATTTCGTTAGAGGCTTCAAGGTCAATTTTTTTGCCACAATATTTGCAAGAGGTGGCATCCATAGCAAGCTTTTTGCCACAATGAATACAAATTAAATTCATACAATCTCCAATATAAATATAGCGTAACAGAAATCAAAAGTCAACTAAATATTGTATCAAAATTATAGGAAAAATAAAATAGTAACAATTTTAAAATTTGGTATTGACAAATTTTTTTAATGTGATATAATCACAACAGAAATAGCAAAGGAGAAATTTATGGAATTTTCAGCAATATTTACTGAAATGGGTTGGCTACCAGCCATTCTGCTTAGCTTAGGCATGATGTTTGTAATTATAGAAGCATTTGTGCCCGGGTTTGGCTTTTTTGGAATTATTGGCACCATTTCAACAATAACGGGCATTGTGGTTAGAATTGTTAACGGGCTAAATGTAACGCAATCCTTAACTTTAATATTATTAGTTTTTGCGTTTTACATTGTTGCAAGCATATTTATGGTGTTTAGCGCAAAATATGGAATACTTGGCACAACAGGCCTGTTTGAAAATAAATCTACTTTAAAAAAAGATTATGATAAGCCGGAAAAAGAATTGAGAAAGCTTGTTGGCAAATCTGGCAAAACTGTTGGCGTGCTAAATTTAGGTGGCAAGGCCAAAATTAACGGAAAAATATATGAAGTTATGTCCATTCACTCATTTATTGAGTCTGGTGCACATATTAAAGTGGTGGGCATTCAAAATCATACAATTATGGTTAGAAAGTGGTTCGAATAGGAGGAAATATGAATAATTCATTATTGTTAGCATTGCCAACTTGGGCAATATTGTCAATAGTTCTTGGCGTGGTTGTGGCATTATTTATTGTGGTTATAATTGTTGTTCCAATCCACGTTTGGTTTAGGGCGTTGGCGTCTGGGGCACACGTTTCCATGTTCAGGCTTTTGGGCATGAAATTAAGGAAGGTGGACTATAAACAACTTGTAAACATTTACATAGTTTCTCAAAAGGCGGGTTTAAGCATACCAATTGCCGAATTGGAAACTCACCTAATGGCAGGCGGGCATATTGAAAAGGTTGTTGATGCGTTAATTGCTGCGCACAGTGCCAAAATTAAATTGGATTTGGAACAGGCCAAAGCAATTGACCTTGCCGGCCGAGATGTTGTTGAAGCAGTTAAAACCAGCGTTACACCGCGCGTTATTAAAACTAATTGGATAGATGCCATGGCAAAAAACGGCATTCGTGTGCGAGCAATGGCGCAAGTAACCGTGCGCGCAAGGTTAGATAGGCAAATCGGCACGGCGGACGTGGAAACAATTTTGGCGCGTGTCGGCGAAGGGATAGTAACCGCAATAGGCAAAGCAAGCACACACACCGAAATTTTATCTAATCCTTCACAAATTTCTAAAACCATTTTAGATGATAATCTTGATAGGCAAACCGCATACGAAATATTGTCAATAGATGTTTGCGATGTGGATGTTGGCGATAACCTAGGCGCAAAACTTAAAATAGAAGAAGCCGAAGCTAAAAAGAAAATAAGCCAAGCAGCAGCAGAAGAAAGAAAGGCGCAAGCTGTTGCACTTGAACAAGAAATGAAGGCAAAAACGCAAGAAATGAAAGCGCTTGTGCTTGCTTCGGAAAGTGAAGTGCACAAAGCAATGGCGCAAGCATTAAAATCTGGCAAATTTGGCGTAATGGATTATTACAAAATGCAAAACATAGTGGCGGACACTAACATGCGCAACTCCTTAGGCGCTCCTAAAGAAGAAAAGCCTAAAGATAGCGATAGGCCAGGGTTCCCGGGCAGGCCACCAATAAGATAATAAAAGGGCGGAGAAATGTCGCAAATAGAAATTGCTTTAATTGTAACAGCGTGTTTAATTCCAGTTGTTGGGCTGGTGTTGATTTTGCCAAGGCGTTTAAAACGCGCCAAAAAAGCCAAAGAAGCACCTAAAACCGAGCCTTATGTTCCAACCCAAGCACCCATTGAAGAAAAACCGGCTATTAAAAATGTTAAATTGCCATCAAGCGAAATTAACGATGACGAATTAAAAAACTACTTAAACCAAAAGAAAGATGGCTTAACACATCCCGTTAGAAGCGATTACATCAACCCCTTAACCGAAAGTTACACTCCAAGGTTCGATATTCCCGCCTTTAAGCAAGAGCAAACGCTAGCAGAGCAAATAAAAAATTTAAGCCCAGAACTTAAAGCAATTCTGTTTTCTGGCGCTCTTAATAAGAAGGATTATGACGATTAATTCGTAAAAAATGACAAAATTATTATATTTTTGAAAAAATGCTTGACTATTAAAAAGCGTTATGTTAGCATTACCTATATTAATCAAAGGAGGGGCAAATGTCCACAAAAAGCAAAATCATCTTCTCTGTTGGCATATTGTGCATAGTTGTTTCAATTGCCGTTGTTGCAATTGTTGCCGTTTGGGCGGCAAGTTCACAAACCGTAACAAGTGCAATAAGTGTTAAATATTATTCCAATCAGGTTGTGGGCACGGCAAAAGCAAACGTTATTGTTGGTGGCAAGTCCACGGCCATGACAACCACCGGCCAATCTTCAGGGTCCGACACTATTAAATTCACAGGCGATGAAGCTTCTGATTCAAATCAAACCCTAAAACCGGTTATGACGGGTAGTTATATAGAACTAACCACAGAAAATAACTATGTTGTGTTTGAATATATTTTTACCAACTCGGCAGACCATGCTTACACCGCATCTTTAACTTACAGTGGGGATGATAGCAACTTTACAAAAAAATATGCAATAAGAACATCTGCTTTAACAACCGGATATGCAACATCCATTACCACAAACTTCACCAACACACTTTCCACTTCTGTAACCAAGACAAACACCACTTATGTTTATATAATGTTAACAATTTCAAGCAATTTATCCGATGCTAGTTTTGTGGGAAATTTCGTTTGGGGGTTAAACGGCGTTCCAAATAGTGATTAAAATTCGCTTTTAAGCGAATTTTTTTATTTTTTTTGCAGGCATAAAAGCCATGAACAACGCGCAAATTAACAGTGTAAAACGCAAATAAAATAAGATAAAAATTTTTTTGTTATTTTTGCTTGACAAAACTAGCATAAAGATGATATATTAAAAAAAACTATGCGCGTATAATTTTTAATAAAAATTATGCCCGCCTTTAAGGAGAAATTATGAGTAAAAACAAAGTTATTGTTGGCATAAGTTTAGCTGTGGTTGCTGTCGCATTGGCTATGTTAACCATTGTTTCTGTTTGGGCAGTGTCCAGGCAAACTTTTTCTAGCTCATTTGATGTTAGATATACTGCCAGAAGTGTAACGGGTAGCGCCTCTGCACAATGGAAGTTGGGTGAATCTGGCACGTGGAACGATATGTCCACCGCAAGCGGGGCAAAAACATTAAAATTTGATGAAAACCCTCTTGATGATAATGTGCTTAAACAAGGTCAGGAAAAAATTTCCCTAACACTAGATAACAACTTTGTTGTGTTTTCCTTCTATTTCCAAAACACCGGCGCTGATGATTTTGTAATAGATTTAAGATATAACGATACCGCCAGTGCAGATAAAAATGTTTCGGTGTTCACTCTAACATCGGATACAAAAATAGAATCGGGCTTTTTAAGCAAAATTAACAACGGCTATGGCAATTGGGTAACCACCAACCTTGCCTCTGGTGCCTCTAAATATATTTACATTTTGGCTAAAATAACTAATGAAAATTCTAACCTAATTTATTCGGGTAATTTCAACTTTAACCTAGACGGTAAAAATTATTCTAACGATTTAACCTTTCAAGCTAACGGCTCCAATTACACAGTTACTGGGCTTAAAAACAATGTAAACAATTTATACATACCTTCAACTTACATGGGTAGCCCAATAACCCAAATTTCTGCCAACGCTTTTGCCGGCAAAACCAGCCTTCAAACTGTAACAATTCCAGATAGCGTAACAACAATTGGCAGTTCCGCCTTTACAGGTTGCTCAGGCTTAAAATATTTGCAAATCCCATTTGTGGGCAACACCAAATCAGCCACAAGCTCCTCAGCATCAACCCGTTTCGGCTA
>CANQZB010000062.1 GCA_947628195.1 uncultured Clostridia bacterium
AAAACACCTATTTTATAGTGTTTTTTACCACTTCATATCGGTTAATCCCAACTGATATGGATGCACGAAATATCTATAAATAAGAACAACTATTGATTTATTTGTTCTACTATTAAACTAAAAAATATTATACATTAAAAAATGATAATTAACAAGCAAAAACGGCACTTTTGCAAAAATTTTGCATTTTTGCTGCATTTTTTCGTAACAATTATTAAATTGGTTTATTTAATATAAATGAGAAATTATTTTAAGGATAAATATGGAGCAATTGTTCATCTTGACTATACTGATTCCATTAAAAACGTCCTAAAGAGGATGGGAAATGGGAAAAAGAATTAATCAAACATTTTATGTCTCAGTAGAAGGCGAATCGGAACTATACTATTTAGACCATTTGCTAAAACTGATTAACGAAGGAGAGTTTGCCTACACCGTTAATTTTGTAAAAAAAGTTAGTTTGCCCAATTCGTTTGCAAAGTCGATTCATACAGGATTTTCTTCTTTTCCTTTTTATCACATTTGTGATTACGAAGGAAATTCTATTTCGGACATTGCTTCATTTAAAAATATAATTAATGATTTAAATAAAGCTAAAAATATAGTAGGTAAAAATAATTATAAATTAATTTATACAAATTTATGTTTTGAATTGTGGCTTATTTTACATAAAAAAGATTTTAGAAAAAGTTTTCAAAACAAAGACGAATATTTAAAAGAGATAAACAATGCATATAATTTAAACATATCTTCTTGGTCGGATCTAAAAAGAAAAGCAAATATAACCAAGATCTTAGATAAGATATCCATTAATGATATTAAAGATGCAATTGCCAGAGCAAAATATATGAAAAAATACAACAATACTCAACACGAACTAAAAAACTATAAAGCATGCAAATATTATAAAGAAAATCCATCTACGAACATTCATGAATTTGTTGAAAAAGTGTTTAAGGAATGTTCAATAATGTAAAAATTGAATTAGATTTTCGTTTTTGATCTTAATATAACTAGTCGTTGCTTACTGGTTCCTTAATATTTATAATTTATGTAGTTAACTAATTCAACATTTAGTTAAGATTTAGAGAATTATCACTTGTAACCATGCTTTTTTTTTGAAACTTTGAAACCAAAATTTTTAATTTTGAAATAGAACGAGCCAGAGCCGTCTGTTAAGCAAAGATATTTATGTTTATAGATGGAGAATTTGGTGTTTAATTTTTTAATTAAAATATCACCATCAATTATAAAAATATCTTTTTCTTCGATGTTGAATTCTTTTTCTAAAGTAGAAAAAATATTTTGAAATTGTATGTTGTCTATAATTTGACGATTAGCGTCGTTTTTTCTAATATATTTATAATTTTTTAAATCGTATTTTGGTTTAACATAAATGTTTTTTATCGAACCGGAGCTTTCTAGAAAACATCGCGTGGAAGGAAAATAGTATATAAAACTGTTTAAATATTGAAAAGTTAAACCGTTTAAACCTTTGGCGATTTTATGTTTATCCTTTAATTTTGTTGTTTCAACCACAGTGCAATAAGATGTTTTAATATCAGATTTATAGTTAGGGAAAGCGTCGTCAATAACTTTTGCCAAATATATCATACTGTCTGAAACCGAATCTAAATTCGAACTAAGTATAATATATTTTAAAATTTCGTTAATTTTATTTGAGCTTAAATTGTTTGGAAGAGTTTTTAAAAAATTGTTGTAAGATTCTTTATATTTTATTATGCTGTTTATTTTAGATTGTTGTTCATTGTCTAAGATGTTTAAATCTTGCAGTTTGTTATAATCACAACAAAAATATTGTGTGTTGGCGTCAATTTTCAAATTGACAAGATCCAACAAAGGGTCTATATAATATTTTTTATCTGCTTCTGTGTAAATGAGTGCGAAATGTTTAAACTCATCTTTACCTGCTGAAAATAAAGTTGTTTTGATGTTTAACTGTTGCAATATTTTTTGAATTAAAACACAATATGATTTGCACGAGATTTTTAAATGCTTTTTGTTAAAAACCAAATTTTTATTGTAAATTCTACGTCTTAGCGAAATGTTTTCTTTGTATAGAAAAAAACGGTCATCTCTTGAACAAATTTTTGACAATTTTGTTAATACCAATTTTATTGAAGTCAAATTTTTGAGTTCTAAAAACTCGGGCTCAATATCCAAATTTTCAATTTCGTTTTTTAATTCTTTAATAAATTGTTTCATTGTTTAGATTTTGGACATATTCATTTATGTCAATTTTATTTGATTTTGATATAACGCCATTAGCCACCATAAAGTTTAAACAATAATTGTTTACAAGGCAGTCATAATCTTCCAAATGAATTCCGTTTATATATGCTCTGTTTATATTGTCTTTGTTCTTATCTTTTAAATGGCGATATTCTTCGTGAGATAATTTTGTTAATTTTGGGTTTGTCAAATAATCCACATAGGCAAAATAATAACCGCGGCCACCTTCAATTTGTTTACGAATTTCTCGTTTAGCCATTTCGGCCTTTTCATAAAACATTTCAAAAGATTCTTTTTTTAATGGAATAAGAACAACAATTCCGTCCGCATTGCCAAACAGTTGTTGGTACGCACTAAGCGCAACTCCACAACTTTTTATTTCAACTTCGGCATTTTCGTGATTTTTTAACCGAATATCAGTTTCTCTATACAATTTCATTATTTCATAGTAATCAGGCATACGAAAATATAATGCATTAGTAAATCCATAATTTGTTAACACATCTTGTATAATTGTTAAATCGTGTTTATTAAGGGCATCGGGTTTTATTACAAAAATTCCGAAATTTTTCATATCAACCTCTATAAATTTAACAAAGTTTTAATCCTATATAAATCAAATTGGCATCTGTTAACAATGTCGTTTTTTTGTTCTCTAAGTTCTTGCATTAAATCATTGGCAACCTTATATCCTGCATTATAAGTTTCATCATCAATTTTACCCTCTTTTTTTGCCATTTTAAATTCTACTTCATCGTCTAGGCGAATGTAGTAGCCAATGTCGGTTATGGTTGGGCATTCCATTGTTACATCTAGATACAAATCGTCATACCAAGGCATTTCATTTTCAATTCCAGAGCCATTGTTTATGTCAAAATAAAAGCAAAGCGGCCTGTTTAAAGAATCAAAGAAAACTCTGCAATTATATTTTCTATCAAGTGGCACATATTCAAGAATTGAATATCCCTTATCTAGCCCAACATATTTTTTGCCATTGCAAAAAGCGGTTAAAGGTTTGGAAATATCTTTAACATATTTTAGTGCAATATAACAATTAAGGTTTTCATCTTTTTCAAGATACCACTCTTTATCCAAAACCTCTCTCATATAAATTTTGTCTATAAATTTTTGTCTCATTTTAACCTCCATATAATTTTAATCTTTTTAAAGCGGAGTCAATAAACTCGCCACTTTTTAAATATATTTTTTTAACAGGTTGAGAAATCATCATATTTCTCCATTTGTCGTACCTTGCTTCAAAACCCTTAATGAAATCATCATTGTTTCCCCTAGACTTGGCCCTTAAAACATATTCTTGTTTCAAATTATCCTCTGGCACGGCTACAACATAATCTATTTTTAGCCTATTTAGTTCTTCTAATATGTAATCTCTAGCAAAAATAAATATTATGGAGTAATCATTAGATATCGTTAACAATTCTTCAATATAATTTTGTGGCCAGTTAGGATTAATGGTTAATTCATTTTCGTGGCCTTTTAGCTTCTCGTCAATTGAATTGCAGTTTATAAGATAGTGAAACTTTGTTGATGACAAATCAAACACATCTTTATAATTTTTAGACATGGTTGTTTTTCCAATACAAGGAAAACCTGCAATAATCATAACCATATTATATCAAAGATTGTTTAATTTGTCAACATATTCAAAACCATTTTAAATTATCCGCGTTATTTCCTAAATTTTTTAAAATTTTGTAAGACAACAAGTAAACTTTGTTTTCACCATCATTAAAGTCAATCTTGAATGTGATTTTATCATTTAAATCATCTAATGTTAAATAGTCTTCATCCTTTATATAAAAATCATAATTTGAATTTTCAATAATGTGTTTAAGATTTGAAGACTTAACCAACACGATCATTTTTTTGTGCATAATATAGTAATTGAGCAATATTTGGGAAATTGTTTTGTTATATTTTAAAGACAGCTGTTTAAGAATGCTATTGTGCATTAAATTAAATTTGCTCATGAGCAATGGCTGATAAGCTATAAATTTAATATTATTTTTTTTGCAAACATCTAACACTCCAGAAATTTCGTAATATTTACAAACAAGATTATATACGCCTTCAAATGTTAAAAGTTTAATATCGGATTCAATAATTCGTTCTAATTGTTCTTTGCTTGCGTTGCACAATCCTAAATGCTCAATTTTTCCACATTTTTGCAAGCGCTGCAGTTCTTTATATGCATCGATCAGTTCCACATTTTTCAAAATGTCTAAACTGTGAATTGAAACAATTTGTAACGACTTCACTTTTAAAATTTTTAAATATTCATCAACTTGTTTTTCAATATCTTCCACTTTATAAATATCTTTATATAGTTTGCAATATAACAATACATTCTTACGTTTAGGAATATATTTTGCAAGGTTTTTTAATGTTTTCTTGTTGTTGTAAGCAAGATTGCAATCTATTAAATTTTGCCCAATAATAAAATTGTTTCTTATTTGTTTATAATTGGATAAATATTTAAATGTCCCAATTCCAAGTGGATTTATTAATGCATCAGATGGTTTAACAAATTTTAATCTATCAAAATTAATTTTATATATTTGCTCTAAATAGTCATTTTCAAAAATACTTGCGCAATCCGAGCATTTAGTTCCAATATAATTTTTGGATTTGCTGTTGTCAAGCGAAATGTTGCAGGATACTATTTGCCTTGTTGCACAAGGGTACAATTTCCCATCAATTAAATAATTGCACACCTTGCTAGCATAACAATTTCGTGTGTTTCTTTTGTCTAATTTAAACAAAGGATAATAAAGAGTAGTAAAGTCCTTAACAAGTTTAACTTTAAAATTTTCATTTTCAAGTTTATATTTTATTTTTGACAATTTGTATTTTATGTCTAAATCAATGTTTTCATTTTTTATTCCATCTGGTAGTAAGTTTTTTGTAAATAGCACATAATCAAAGTTCAATTTTTTCAGTTTTTTTACAAAGGAATAATACATATTAATTTGTTTAATGTCTAAATATATTTTTGCAAAAAGTAATTGGCTGTTGCCGCTTTTGATTTTAACTTTTTTTATAAATTTGTTAAATTCTTTACAATTGTGTATTGAGAACTTAAAATTATCCACATATTTAAAACATTTTGCAAAGTTGTTGAATTGCGTGTAGGTTTTAAAGTTTAAAACAATTTTTATTTTTTTATCGACAATAGTTTTAAACAAATCTTCTAAAAGATTAGCGTTTTGAATTTCATCTTTAATTTCAAATTCTACACAACGATTTATTTGTTCATCTTTAGACATCGCATTATTGATAAAATCTAAAATTTTTTCAATATCTTCTGTCTTCAAATTTTTAACAACCAATTTAATGGGTTTTTTGTTTTTTATTGAATTTGCATAATCAATTATATTTAAAGGATACAAATATAAAAATTGATTATCGACATGAAACAAAATTTCTTCGTTATCACGCACGGCCACTAAATTGGGATTATTTAACAATAACTGCTTTGAATTGTTGTTATTCATATTTACCTTTAAACATTTGCTTGCAAGTCATACACTGTCCTTGTGTTTCCAGTGTTGTTTTAAACTGGTTAAATTTGTTTACATCTCCATTAGAAACGATTTTTGCAACTTTTTCAATGTCAGAATTCAACAATGCTTTTTGAATTGGCAAATTTAAGTTTTTAACGATTTCTTCCCAGCTGTTTTTAAAGCAGTTTCCTAAAGGTGGGGCACATTTCCAGGCACAAGTAGAAACATCTCCATCAATGGTGGTATAAAAGTAGGGGATAACCAAAGA
>CANQZB010000063.1 GCA_947628195.1 uncultured Clostridia bacterium
CGTGTTGTTTGATGTGGCCTGAATGTGAACCTGACCTTCACCATTAGCAACTAATATCTTTTTCTTTTTAGTTTCTTTTTTAGTAACAGCCATTATTTACTCCTTACTTCTTCTTATTTGCTATTGTTTTTTTAGGGCCTTTACGAGTGCGGGCGTTTTGTTTACTAGATTGCCCACGCACTGGAAGATTGGCAATATGCCTCAACCCACGATAGCACCTTATTTCTTTAAGACGTTTAATATCTAGTGCAACGTCTTTCCTTTTTTCGCCTTCCACAACAAAATTTGCCTCTATATATTTACGAATAGAAGCGATTTCATTTTCGGTAAGGTCTTTAACACGAGTGTCTGGATTGATGCCGGTTGCTGCCAAAATTTTGTTGGCAGAAACTCTACCTATACCATAGATATAGGTAAGGCCAATTTCAACTCTCTTTTCATTAGGTAAATCTACACCTGATATACGAGCCATTTATTTAATTCCTCCAAAAATTTAATTTATATTCTCACAAAACCAAAATTGCCGCGAGGTTTTGTGCTTATTTTCACATCCTTAACCTTGACGTTGTTTGTGTTTAGGATTTTTAGAACAAATAACCATAACTTTACCGTTACGCTTAATTACTTTGCATTTTTCGCACATTGGTTTAACTGATGGTCTAACTTTCATAAAATTTCTCCTTCAATTTAATTTTTACTTCTCCATACAATTCTGCCTTTGGTTAAATCGTATGGGCTCATTTCCACCTTAACTTTATCACCAACCAAAATTCTTATATAGTTAGTGCGAAGTTTACCCGAAATATAGGCGGTTATAAGGTGGTTATTCATAATTTTTACTTTGAAGTTTGTGTTTCCTAAAACTTCAACAACTTCGCCTTCGGCTTCGATTACGTCTTCCTTCGACATATCACTCCTTATTATAATTTTTAATTAATTTATAGATTTCTGCATCCGTTACAATTGGGGATAAATATTTTTTATAAATTTCTTCATCTGCCCCTATTTTTTCTGCATGTTTAGGATTTTTTAATTTTGGTTTATCTTTTGACCTAGTTCTTCCATCTATTATACCAATATATCCGTTTTTGTCAATAGAAACAACCAAAAAAGTTTTATTTTTATCGTGCCCGGATAGTGATTTTACAATATCTCCAACACTAAAAACATTATCCATAAATCTCCTACAAAGTTAAAATTTCAACACCATCTTTTGTTATTAAAATAGTGTTTTCGTAATGCGCACTTGGTTTATGATCACAAGTTGTAACAGTCCAGTCGTTATCTTCCAAATACACATCTCGTTTGCCCAAAGTTGACATAGGTTCGATTGCCAAGGTCATACCTTCAATGAGTTCAATACCCGAATTGTATTTCCCGTAATTTGGCACCATAGGATCTTCATGCAAGTCAGTGCCCACACCGTGCCCTGTCAGTTCCCTAACAACGCCGTAACCTCGGCTCTCTAAGTAAGTTTGAATTTTGTGGCTGATATGCCCAAGCCTACTGCCCGCTTTAATATCCTTAATGCCTTCAAAAAATGATTGTTTTGTTTCGTTAATTAAGTTTGAATTTTCCACACTTATGCTACCCACCGGAAAGGTGCGCGCAGCATCACTGTGATATCCTTCCCAAATTACGCCACAATCAATGCTGATAATGTCGCCCTCTCTGAGCGGAATATTCGTACAAAATCCATGCACAACTTGGTCATTCAAGCTGGCACAGATAGTGTACGGAAACCCCTCATAATTAAGGAAGGAAGGTTTTGCGCCTTGAGAGATTATATAGTTATAGGCCAAATCATTAAGGCGCTGAGTGGTTTGGCCAGGATAGATTGATGCCTCAATTAAGTCAAGAGTTTGTTTTAAAATCTTGCCTGCTTTGCGCATTTTTTCAATCTGTTGTTCATTTTTAATTGTTATGTTCATTTATCTTCCTCATAACAAGTTCTGCAATTTCGTTTGGAGTTTTTTCTGCGTCAACTTCAAACAGAATATTGCGTTTTTTGTATCGTTCTATTAGCGGATGTGTTTCAGTGTAAAATTGTTCAAATCGTTTTGTTATGCTTTCAAGGTTATCGTCAAATCTAAACATCAATTTTCCGCCACAGTTGGCACAAACATTGGTTTTAACTTGATTTTTGCTAAAAACACTGCCACAATTTGTGCAAGTTAACCTGTTTAGCAAACGGTTAATTGCGGTTTCTTTGGTTAGATTTAGTAAAATTACCAAATCTAATTTAAGCATTTTATCCAGTTCATCTGCTTGTGCGTTATTTCTAGGAAACCCATCGAAAATTACATAAGGTTTTTTATTTTGTTTTAGATTTTTGTTTATAAGTTCCAAAACTGTGTCCAACTCAACAAGCACCCCGTTAGTTTGAAGTTCTTTTATGTGTTGGCCCAGTTTTGAACCTGTTTTTGTTTCGTTTCTTAACAGCTCACCTATTGAAATTAGTGTAAAATCTAAATTCGATTTTAAATTTTCAACAAGCGTGCCTTTGCCCGAACCTTGTATGCCAATAAGAACAATATTCATTTACACCCCTACTTTAAAAATCCGCGATAATTACGCATCATCATTTGCGCTTCTAACTGCTTATCAAATTCAAGAGCAACTGATACAACAATTAGCATAGCGGTTGCACTAAACGCACTTGTAATTCCGCCCCCGCCGATTAACGGAGTTGAGAATATTAAAGTTGGAATTAATGCCATAAACGCCAAGAATATAGCGCCAAAAAGCGTAATTCTTTTGTTTATACTGCCTAAATATTGTGCTGTTGGTTTGCCCGGCCTTATGCCCGGAATAAACCCACCATTTTGCTGAATTTGACGGCTAATTTCTTCAGTATCAAAATTGAGCATCGTGTAAAAATATGCAAAGCCCAAAATCAATAAAGAAAGCACTATTGAATAAATCCAACTGCCTGCACCCAGCCACTGACTCCACCATCTGGTGAAACCATTGCCATTAGGCGCAAAAATGCTCATTAGTAACTGTGGGAAGGTTAAAATTGAACTTGCAAATATGATTGGCATAACGCCGTTAGCGTTAACGCGCACAGGGATGTAAGTGGATTGCCCGCCATACATTTTTCTGCCCTTCATTTGTTTTGCATATTGAACGCCAACACGCCTTTCGCCACCATCTACAAAAACAACCAAAGCAAATATAGCAATAAGCACAACAATAAACATAACTAATTGCCAAATTGCGCGTTGTGTGGTTGCCCCGCCCACTGCAATATTTTTAAAGTTGTTCATAACACCGGTGCCAGCACTAGAAAGTATGCCCACAAAAATTAATAGCGACATACCATTGCCAATGCCAATTTCGGTTATTTTTTCGCCTAACCAAACAGTGAACATTGCACCAGCAACAAGCATTATAACAATGAATGCGTAGCACACGAACTCACTTCCGCCAAATAGGTTTAAGTTGTAACTATCTGCCGTGCCGAAACCAACTGCAATACCAATCGCTTGTGCGGTTGCAATAATCAACGCTGCAATTTTGGTATATTGGCTAATTTTTTTTCTGCCATCACTATCTTCTTTTGCAAGCCTTTGCCAACTTGGTATAACGGCACACAAAAGTTGAATAATAATTGATGCTGTAATATATGGTGAAACACCAAGTGCCAAGAACGAGCCTTGACTTAAAGCGCTACCATTCACCGCATTTAATAACCCTAAAAAACTTTCGGAATTAAAGTTTAAAGCGTCTTTATTGATGCCCGGAATTGGTAGCCAACAACCAAGGCGGTAAATAAATAACAATAAAATTGTAAGTAAAATTTTATTTCTTACTTCTTTTATTTTGAATGCGTCAGCTAATGTTTTAAACATTATACCTCCTCTACGCTACCACCCACAGCTGTAATCTTTTCTTTTGCGGAATTGGTGAACTTGTTTGCGGTAACTTTTAGTGCAACGGTAAGTTCACCATTGCCCAATATTTTAAGGCCATCTTTTTCAACTTTTTTAATAATGCCAGCATCTAATAATTTTAAAACGTCAACTTCACTGCCTGCTTCAAAATTGTTTAAAGCTGAAACATTAACTGTAGTGTAGACCTTTTTAAATTTAGCATTACTGAATCCTTTGCTAGGAATTCTTCTATATAGCGGATTTTGTCCACCTTCAAAACCTGGGCGAACGCCACCGCCAGAACGGGCGTTTTGACCTTTGTGGCCTTTACCAGAAGTTTTGCCTATGCCAGAACCAATACCTCTGCCAAGCCTCTTTTTAGATTGTTTTTCGCCCTCTGCGTTTCTTAAATCATGTAAATACATTTTACGCCTCCTCTTCCACTTTTAGCAAGTGTTTAATTTTGAAGATGCTACCTCTTACGCTTTCGTTATCTGGAAGAACTCTGGTTTCGTTTAATTTTTTAAAGCCTAAAGCGGTAACCACTTTGGCTTGACGTTTATCAAAACCAATAGGGCTTTTAATTAAGGTAACTTTAATAGTTTTTTCTTGTTTTTTAGCCATAAGTCCTCCTAAATCTCTTCAACTGATTTACCGCGTAGCATAGCAATTTGTTCTTTAGTTCTTAAACCTTTTAAGCCGTTAATTGTTGCCCTTACCACGTTAATTTTATCAGTTGAACCATAAATTTTAGCAGTAATATCCGTGTAACCTGCCAAATCAAACACTGTACGTGCTGCACCACCAGCAATTAAACCGCTACCTTTTTTACTAGGAAGCATTTTAACACTGGTTTTAGAAAATTTACCAATTGTTTCATGCGGAATTGTGCCTAAAACCACTGGAACATTTATCAATGCTTTTTTGGCAGCTTTTGTTGCCTTATCAATAGCAGTTGGGGCTTCGGCTGCTTTTGCCAAACCCATGCCAACTCTGCCTTTTTTATCCCCCACCACTACAAGAGCGGAGAAACGCATATTACGGCCACCCTTAACAACCTTTGCCACACGGCGGATTGAAAGGGTTTTCTTATCGAATTCGTCCTTTTCTTCAAATCTAGGTTTTTTAAATTCTCTTTTTTGTTGTTGTTGTGCCATAATTTCTCCTTAAAACTCCAAGCCAGCGGATCTTGCTCCGTCAGCCAATTCTTTAACTCTTCCTGTGTAAAGGTATCCACCTCTATCAAAGACAACTGTTTTAATTTTCTTTTTTAAAGCAAGTTTGGCAAGTTCTTCGCCAACATAATGTGCTTGCTCTTTATTTGTCATATTTTTAACTTTGGCTTGAATATCCTTTTGATTGGTGCTACAAGCCACAAGAGTAACGCCTTTAACATCGTCAACAATTTGCGCATAAATGTGTTTTAAACTTTTATAAACGCAAAGCCTTGGGCGTTCAGCAGTGCCAGATAAGTCATGACGAAGTCTTACATGGCGCTTGATACGTTTTGCATTTTTATTTTCTTTATTTATCATAACCTATCCTCCTACTTTTTCTTCTTACCAGCAGCTTTACCTGCTTTTAATATTACCACTTCGTTAGCATGTCTAATGCCATAACCGTGATAAGGTTCTACTGGGCGCAAATCTTTAATTTTTGCTGCAACTGCACCAACAAGCTGTTTGTCTGCACCGTTAACAATAATTGTATTGTTATCTGGAACATCAAAAGTAATGCCTTCATCTGCAGTAAATTCAACTGGGTGGCTTAAGCCTAGATTCATAACTAATTTGTTATTGCCCTGTTTAGAAAGTTTGTAACCAACGCCTTTAACTGTTAGGGTCTTTTTAAATCCGTCCTTAACGCCGGTAACCATGTTGTGAATTAATTGACGATACAAACCTTGTTTAGCGTTGCTATCTGTTGTTTCGTCGTTGCGTGTTACGTGAACTTGATTGCCGTTAACTTCAACTGTTACATTTTTAGAATATTCTTGGCTAAGTGTACCTTTGGGGCCCTTAACTGTAACCACGTTGTTGGCAACTTCCACACTAACACCAGCTGGAATTTCTATAGGTAATTTTCCGATTCTTGACATAATTACCTCCTACCACACATA
>CANQZB010000064.1 GCA_947628195.1 uncultured Clostridia bacterium
CATGCGGGCGCAGAGGTAGCACGGGGATTTTTCCACATTAAAAACGTTTTCGAATATGTTAGTTTCAAAAATTGTTAGCGGAATTTCCAGCAATTTGGCATTGCTCTCAATAAGTGCGCGGTTTTTGGGGCTATAGCCGGGGTCCATGCACAGAAAAACGAGTTCGAACGGGAATTTGTTTCGACGTTTTAGTTCTTGAAACAGTTTTGCCATTAAAAAACTATCCTTTCCGCCCGAAATGCAGACGGCGATTTTGTCGTTAGGGGAAATGAGGTCATATTCGTTTATGGCCTTGCAGAATTTGGAGAGGAGTTCCTTTTTAAAGCGCTTTCTTAGGCTTTCTTCCACCATAAAAGCCGGGGATGCGTTGGCTTTGTTAATTTTTCTCATGCGGATATTATATCACAAAAAATGGATTTTGGGTATAATTGCCAAATTTTATTTGAAAATATTTTAAACTTGTGCTAAAATTCAGTTTATGAAAGGCAAAATTTTAACATTTAATTCTAGATTTTTAAACGAAATTTTTAACGGGGAAATTGCTGGCAAATTTGCGCTAAACAAAGCCAGTGAAAATTTTTTGGCGTTGCAAGAGGTGCTTTTAGAGAACGGCCTGCAAAATCAGTTTGAATTAAAAAACCTTATTGAAACTGTTAAAAACGGCAGGCATTACGGGCTTTTTGTGTCCCTTTTAAATTCAATTAATTTAGACGTTTTATACAAAAGCCGTACGCACGGGCTTTTTCACATAGAGCGCACGGCGTTTTGGGCGAGCGTGCTTGCCAGTTTGCTTAAATTGAACGGGCAAAATTTTCGTTTAGCGGTTATTTTGGCGATGTATCACGACACGGGCAGAGTTGACGACAGCGAGGATAGGGCGCACGGCAAGCGAAGTGCGCAAAACTTGGCAAATTTGGGCTTGCAGTTGACAGAAAAAGAACTTAAAATTGCGCAGTGCGTTGTTGAGGCGCATTCGATTAACGATAGCGAATTTGAAGATTTGCTGGGCAAATATGGGCTGAAAGAAAATAAAAGAATCCGCACACTTTTCAACGTTTTGAAGGACGCTGACGGGCTGGATAGGGTGCGTTTGAGGAGATTGGATATTAACCCAAAATTTTTGCGTACGGAATTTTCTAAAAAATGTATTCTTGCAGCCTTTACATTAAAGCAAATTTATGATACAATGGAACAGGAGTAATTTAGCAAAGGCGAGTGCTACGACGTGGAGGGTTGTCAGAGAGGTCGATTGTGCCGCTCTCGAAAAGCGGTAAGGTGAAAGCCTTCGGCGGTTCGAATCCGCCACCCTCCGCCATGCTCGTGGCACGCCTTTAAATTGAATTGTTACGCTAGTGCTTCACAATTACAACCTTTATGCGACCACTGCGCTTACCCCATTTCGAAACAAGTTCTCATGGGGACCCCGAGCCAGTTCTTGTGGGGACCCCAATATATTAGCACTGCGTTAACTCGTTAAAAGTTAATTTAATGTGGTTGTGAGGCGGATTATGTGCAAGGCAGAAATTTTAAAAGGGTTAAGGAGAAATTATGAGTGAATATTCAATAAAAGATTTAAGAAAATGTTTTGAAAAAGGATTAACCATTGAAGGTGCAAATCTTGAACCGCATCGTGTAAAGTTTGGCACGTTTAACGAATTTTTTAGTAAATATGCTGAAAACGATGAGGAAAAGGCTTCCTTATTATGGTTTGAAAAATATTTTGATTCAATATTATTAGAAAGCCAAACAACAACTGTTACTCCTATGCAAGTTGTGGATGGGCAGGTGGTTATTGAAGATGGAATGATTTTTCACCGTTGCACGCAAACGCTAGAAACCTTAAAAAACATTTCTAAATGCCTGCTTGCAACCGAATGGTTTGGCGTGCTTGAACAGGAAGGCGAGTGCAGATTTTGCACCTCTTTAAACACGGTTAGAATTCCGCAAATTAGAAAAGGCTTTGCGCAAACTTATGTTGGCAGAAATTCTAATTGCGTGCTGTATTTTGACACATCTAACCCTTTAATGCAAAAACTTTTAAAAACCGATTATTATAGATATGCCGAACTTAAAAGGACCGCGCCCGAAGAAATAAAAAAGCAATACAGTCCGGAAATGATAAAATTTATTGAACACTGGATACTGCCTAATTCAAAGGGCGGAATGAAATATCATTCAGACGAGTACAAAAACATGGTTAATTATGATTGGTGGGCAATTCCTGGTGGCATTCCTGCCGAACTGGTGAACGGGGTTGGCATTTCAAGCAATAATAGCGACATAATTTCTCAAATTGAAGAAATTGCAAAAATGTTTCCAAACGCGGTTATTTTTGATGAAAACAGACAGGTGTTATATTCTCCGCTAGAAACAACAACCGATTCGCCATTAGGGTGTTAATAGTTTTTTGTGTTTTGAATTTAAACAAAATTTTAAATAAAGAACAAATTAAAAATAAAATAACTTTGGCAATTTCCGCAATAAAAGAAAAACATTAGAAAACAAAAATTGGCATTAAGGTTTAAAATTTGTTTGCTTTATGTTTTTGTGTGTGGTAAAATTAAGGCAGTTGAATTGTTTAGCAATTTTTGCTTTTTAGTTCGGCGCGAAGGAGGAATTTATGAAGTTTTTTAGAACAAATTTAGATGGAATAATTATAAGTTTATTTGAAATTATTACCGGCGTTTTGTTAATGATTAAACCCGTTCAATTCACTTCGGGCATAATTATCTTTGCCGGCGTTGTGCTTATAATTTTGGGCCTTACAAGCGTTATTAAATATTTTTATTCCACCGCAGCAGAAGGGGTTATAAGCCAATCGCTATTTAAAGGGATTTTAACAATGTTGATAGGTATTTTCTGTGCCTTCAACCACAAATGGTTTATTTCAACCTTCCCAGTGCTTACAGTAATTTACGGCGTTGTAGTTTTGCTTGCTGGCATACATCAAATTCAGCTTACGGCGGATAGCATTCGTTTAAGGTTGGGCAGGTGGTTTATTCCGGCAATAAGTGCGCTGGTGTCCGTTGTGCTTGGCGTTATAATTATTGCAAATCCATTTGCTTCCACAACAGTGCTGTGGTATTTAATTGGTGCGGCAATAATTGTTGAAGCCATATTTGATATTATTGGCATAATTGTAAGCGCCTGCAGGAACAGATAGCGGAAATTTCCTTAAAATTAAAAACAAAATAAAAAATGTCAGTTTAGTTTGACATTTTTTTCTTTTTTGTGTAAAATACGCGTTAGAGGTAGTGTATGTTATTGCAGGAACAATGGAAAAATGTGTTAGATATTTTGCAGAATGAGGTTACGGCGGTTACTTTTGATTTGTGGATAAGCACGCTTAACCCGGTTAGTTACACTAACGATGAGCTTGTTTTAACCGCGCCAAGCATAACCGCAAAAACGCAAGTGAACCAGCCTGCAATTTTTGATAAAGTTACAAATTGCATACGCAAGGTGTTCACGCCTTACACGTTTGTTAAAATTGTGGAAGTTCAGGAGTATGAAGAGAGTGTTAGGAAGGAGAACGCCAAGCAAGAAGAGGTTAAAGAAACCGCAGCATTAAAAACGCGTTTTAACCGCAAATACACTTTCGACAATTTTGTTGTAGGCAAGTCTAACCA
Organism: uncultured Clostridia bacterium; assembly: GCA_947628195.1. GTDB lineage: Bacteria > Bacillota > Clostridia > Christensenellales > UBA1242 > Onthoplasma. The sequence goes on from CANQZB010000064.1 coordinate 3,630, forward strand.
AGTGGTGTGCGCAGCAATGCAGAGTGTGGCAGAGCACCCAAGCGAAAAGTTCAATCCGCTGTTTATTTATGGGGGAGTTGGGCTTGGCAAAACGCACCTGCTTCACGCTGTGGGCAACTATTTAAACGAGCATCGCCCCGAACTTAACGTTATGTATGTAACTTGCGAAAAGTTCACTAACGATTATGTTGAATGCATACGCACAAAAAACAATGTAAATTCCGATTTTAGAGAGAAATACCGCAGTGTTGACGTGCTTATGATTGACGATATCCAATTTATTTCCAACAAAATGGGCATTCAAGAGGAATTTTTCCACACTTTTAACGACCTTTACCAGAACAACAAGCAAATTATTATTGCTTCCGACCGAAGCCCAAAAGAGATGAGCGCGCTAGAAGAAAGATTGCGTTCGCGCTTTGCCAGCGGGCTTATTCAAGATATTCAAGAGCCAGATTACGAAACCAAAGTTGCCATTTTGCGCAAAAAATGTAGCCAAGAGGGCTATTTGGTTGACGATGATGTTATTGATTTTATTGCGCAAAAAACAGGCACAAACATAAGGGAAATGGAGGGAATTTTAAGCAAAGTTGTGTTCTATTCCAGCCTTATTAACAAAACGCATGTAAGTTTTGACGATGCCAAAGAGGCACTTAAAGATTATGGCGAAACCGAGCGCAACGACCTTGACGCCAACAACATCATTGCAGTAGTGTGCGATTTTTACGGCGTTAGCAAGGAAGATGTTTTGGGCAACAAGCGAAACAAGGAAATTGTTGAGCCAAGGCAGGTTAGCATCTATTTGATTAATGATTTATTGGGCATTCCGCTTACCGCCATAGGTCAAATTTTTGGCGGAAGGGACCACACCACCATAATGCACGCAAGGGATAAAATTGCTTCACTTATAAAAACCAACCCACACACTAAGGTGGCGATTAACGATTTAAAATCTAAACTGACAAAAAAATAATGTAAAAATGTCGAAATTTCAACGCAAAAATGTCGAAATATAAAAATTTGTTGAAAACTTTTATCGAAAGTTCGAAAAGTGTAAAAAGCGTGAAATTGTCGAAAAAAATTTCGAAAAATATTAAAACAAAAAACGGCGGGTTAAACAACTGCGCCGTTTTCTATTTTTATTGCGTTATAAGGCGGTTCAATTTTTGGCAATTGTGTGCAAGTTATAAGCGTTTGAAATTGGGTGCAAAATTCAAGCAAGCGGTTTTGGCGGTCGGCATCCAACTCGCTTAAAACGTCATCTAAAAGCAGAACGGGATACTCGCCAATTTCATTTTTAATAACTTCCATTAGCGAGAGTTTCATAACTAGTGCAACCGTGCGTTGCTGGCCCTGACTGCAATACAGTTTGCAATCCTGCCCGTTAATTTTAAATTCAATGTCATCGCGGTGCGGGCCGATGGTTGTAAAGCCAAGTTCAAGTTCCTTTTCTAGCGAGGCGTTTAGCATGGCAGTTAAATCGTCCTTAATTGTAATGTTGGGTTTGGGCGAATAACTGTAACCAATTTCCAAATTTTCGGTTTTGGTTATTTGCTTGTGAATGCCGTTTGCAATTGGCTTTAACTCGTTTAAAAATTTCATGCGGGTTAAAATAATTTTTTCTGCCGTTTCGGTTAACTGCGGGGTGAAAAGCGCAAGCTGTTCAAGCTTGTTTTCGCGTGATTGTGGGCTTTTTAAAAGCGTGTTGCGCTGTTTTAAAATTTTATCATATTTCAGCAAATTATATAAATAATTTTTGTTAAATTGGCTTATGGAAATATCTAAAAATGCGCGCCTATCTTCCGGCACTTCCTTAATGAGTTTAAGTTCGTCCGGGCTGAAATACACCACCGAAAAACTGCCCACCAACTCGGTTAATTTAAGCACGTTTAGCCCGTTTAATTTAATGGCTTTTTTGTTGGATTTATCTAAATAAATTTGAATGTTTTTTTTGCCGGCGCGCGTTAAAAAATTGAGGTTGATTTTAGCCTTTTCACTGTTAAAGCGGATAATTTGCTTATCCTTGCTGTTTTTGGGGCTTTTTCCCACGCTGGAAAGATACAAACTTTCCAACAAATTTGTTTTGCCCTGCGCGTTTGCGCCAACAATAAAATTTAATCCGCTTTTAAATTCAACCTGCGCATTAACATAATTTCTAAAATTAATTAAGCCAACATTAACAACTTCCATTTTTAATAGTATATCACAAATTTAAGTTTTTTTCAAATAATATTTTTATAATGGTTGGGTTTTGGGTTTGTTTTGGGCGCGGGGGTACTGTTTCGGCGTTGGGCGCACCTTTTTTATAACAATGATGTTCCTTTCGC
>CANQZB010000065.1 GCA_947628195.1 uncultured Clostridia bacterium
GTTCTTAAATTTCTTAAAGTGGAAACATCCCATGGGGAAACAATAATCATACGTGCATCCTGCACTGTTATGTTGCAAGTTTGTTTAAGTGGGGTGCGCGTGCCGTAATAATCCACCATAACATTTTCAATAACCTTTGGGTTTGCCCTGCCAACGCGGATAAGCATATATTCATCAATTAAATGATTAAAGCATTTGTCTAGTTGTTCCTCATATTCCATTAAATTCATTTCAACATTTTCGTTCATACAATCTCCTTAAATAGTATAATAATAAATTTTAAAAAAAATTGCAAATGATTTTATACTTAATTTAATATATATCTGCCCTTTTTTATTTGGTTTAATTTGTTTGACAAACAGCAAAAAATTTTGTATTATAAAAATATGAAAGTTGATTATATTGAATATTTAGATAAATTTGGTGTGGATTTGATGTTTGCACACTATATCAATCACCCAAAAAGTTTTGTGGATGAGAAACACGACTTTAACTTTGTGCAAAATTATGTTATAAATTCGGGCAAGGCGTATTGGATTTTTGAGTTTGCAAACATGGTAAAAAAGGCAGATAAAAACAAATTGCAAAGCGCCTTAATTAATTTGGAAAACAGCGAAAGCAAAGGTCCTTGCCTTGCAATGTTTGCGAAATACATAAAAGGCGCAGATTGGATTATATTTTGTACTTTGCAACCTTTGTTAAAGGTGCAAATAAAGAAAGGCTCTATAAAATTTTGGAAACCAATTTGAAAAAATAATCATAAATATTTGACAAATTTACAAAAAATGTTATAATTTTAGTATATTGAACATTTGAAAATCTTATAACCCAACAAAATAAAGGAGTAACTATGGAAAGGAATGTTAGTTTAATAAATCAGTTAAGGCAAAGTTATTTAGACGATTCAAATGTTTGTGAACAAGATGGATTTAACAGTAACAGTGAAGATTTAGCCGTTGTATATACATGGCCTAACAGCAGAGGTTATTCAAAAAAAGAATTGCGAGAGTTATTGATTGAAAAAGTTACTTATATAGGTGAAAAAGGCGTTGATAATAAATTTATGATAACTTTGCGTAAGGAATTTGTTGCTGGCAGATTTCCAACCGTTACAGTTATTCAAGTTGTAGATTACATTTGCAAACTAAAAGTGCCTGAATATATAGCAAAATTTATTGAATATGAAAGATGGGGTTTGAATAGAATACTAATAAACACACTTATAAAAACGAAAGATGCAGAATGCATTAAAAATCTAGCAAAAAGGGTTCATTTTAAACTTGGATATAAAGAAATTTACAGAAATTTAATGGATGCATATAATTCAATAATTGCTGACGCAAAAGAAGTTTAAAAAATTAAGGCAAACTGCCTTAATTTTTTGTTTATTTAAATTAGTTGTTAGAGCCAGATTGTGCTGCCACTTCTGCTGCAAAATCGTCATTGCGTTTTGTTAGGCCCTCACCCATTGTCATAAGAACAAATCTGCGGATGGTTATTTTTTCACCAATTTTTGCAACAAGTTCGGTTAAAACATCTTTAACTTTCTTTTTGCCAGATTCGTCCTTAATATAAGGTTGCTCCATAAGCACAACTTCTTCATAATATTTATTAATTTTGCCGTCAACAATTCTATCCACCATTGCTTCTGGTTTGCCTTCGTTTAAAAGTTGAACACGATAAATATTGCGTTCTGCTTCAAGTTTTTCAGCAGGAACTTCGTCAACGTTAACGCAAATAGGTTTGCTGGCAACAATTTGCATTGCAATATTATGTGCAAATTCTCTTAATTCTGGGTTTTTTGCAACAAAATCTGTTTCAGTGTTGAATTCAACCATTGAAGCAAACGCTCCGCCACCATGAACATAACACTCAATAAAGCCCTCGGCTGCTATTCTACCCTCTTTTTTTGCGGCTTTGGCAACGCCACGCTCACGAAGCAGTTCAACCGCTTTGTCAACATTACCTTCGGCATCTGTCAACGCCTTTTTGCAGTCCATCATGCCTGCACCTGTTATTTCCCTTAAATTTGCAACATCTTTTGCTGTAATTTGCATATTATTCCCCTTCCTTTTTATCTTTTTTTCTGCTAGGACGTTTTTTCTTTTCAACTTCTTCAGTTGATTCTTCAACTTCTTCTGCTTTAACTTTTGCTATGTTTGCACCTGCCACAACAGATTCCATAGAAACTTCTTCATCTTTAGCGTCAAGGTCATGTAACACAACGCCACCTTTAGCCTCCATAATTGCATCGGTTAGCGCGTTTAATATTAAATTTACGCTTCCAATTGCATCATCATTTGCCGGGATGCAGATATCAACATCATCAGGGTCGCTGTTAGTATCGACGATGCCAACTGTTGGGATGTTGAGTTTTTTAGCTTCCTTAACAGCGATATGCTCGGTGTGTGGGTCAACTAAAATAATTAAGCCTGGCATAGAAGTTAAATCTTTAATACCTATTAAATTTGTTGCAAGTTTATCGCGTTCTGCTTTAAGTTTAATAACTTCTTTTTTAGGAAGAAGGTCAAAATCACCCAACGCTTCCATATTGTTTAATTTGTTCATTCTGTCAATACGTTTGCGGATGGTTGTAAAATTAGTTAAAGTTCCGCCCAACCATCTTGTATTGATGTAGAACATGTTAGAACGCTCTGCTTCTTGCTTAACAGCCTCTTGCGCTTGTTTTTTGGTGCCGATGAACAAAACATTTGCGCCTGCTTGCACCTTTTCTTTGATGAACTTGTAAGCAGTATCAATTTGTTTAGAAGTATCTTCAAGATTGATGATATGAATATCGTTCCTATCTGTGAAGATATACTTTTTCATTTTAGGATTCCATTTCCTAGTTTGGTGGCCGAAATGACAACCAGCCTCCAATAATTGTTTCATAGAAATAACTGACATTTTATTTACCTCCTGTTTACGTCTTCCCCAACCATCATTTTGCTTTTTACTGCATTAAGCAGAACAGACGAGCAATCAAGTTAGGTGCTATTTTCTTTAAACTCTTTTATTTTAGCAGAATAAAAACATTTTGTCAATAGAAATTGGCAACTAATATTAAAGTTTTTTAATTTTTATAAACTTCCCTATTATTTTTGATTAAATAAGGGGTTAGCCCTCATCATTTCCCGACCCCTCTTCAATAAGTTTTTGGTAAATTTCCAGCACTTTGTCGATAACCTTTTCATCATTAACCACTTCAATATCGCGGGTTATTTCGTCAATCTTAAAAACAACGCCTTCGCCCTCGCTAACGCCTTGCATTGGAGTTATGGGTATCATAATTGTGTAAAGGGTTTGATTTGCGGTTTTGTCATCATCAACCGGAATTACAGCCACCTGTTCAAACTCTATTGGCTTTTTTTCAGGGTCATAAAGAATGACATTATCCGTGTTATTTTCGTCCAAAATTTGCTCAATTGGATCAACGGCCTTCATTTTTTTTGGTTTTAATTCATCTCTTAAATCTTTCATATTACCCTCTTTTATTATCTAAATAATCTTGCAATATTATTGTAGCGGAAACACTATCTAATTTTTCTTTGCGCTTGCGCCAATCTTTTTCCCTTTCTGCTAAAAATTCTTCTGCCAAAACACTTGTCATGCGCTCATCAACAAAAACAGGCTTAATTTGAGTTATATTTTCAAGTTCTTGCACAAAATCCCGTGTTTTTAAAGCTATTTCGCCCTCTTCGCCTTTGGTGTTAAGAGGCAATCCGCATACAATTTCATCAACTTTATTTTGCTTAATTAAATTGACGAAATATGCTAAATCTTGCTCTTTTGTTTTAGTGTGATAAACGGCATAGGGAGAGGCTAAAAATTTAGTTTCATCACTAAATGATATGCCAATGCGCTTTAACCCATAGTCAATTCCCATTGCTTTCATGTTTAAATGTTAACATATAAAAATAAAAAAAGCAAACAAAATTTGCTTGCTTAACTTAAAAGATCGACTATCTGAATTAGATTATTAGGCAAAACTAAACTTCTTAAACCTTTCCTTAAAGTATTATAAACGTATGTTTTGGTTAAATTATTGTTTTCGGCAATTTCTCGTATTGATAACTTTTTATCGCCGTTTAAGCCATAATATTCGCTAACAATCATTCGTTCCGGCTCGTTTAAAGTGTTTACAATAGCCAACAATTTTTCTCTTAATTTAGCCTTATTAAATCTATCAAAATCTAAAATCTCTTTAAGGCCTGTTACATCGAAGGTTAAATCAGAAGATGGCAATATAATTGCACTATTTCTTTTTATAAAAATTCTGGCAGATTTATATGACGATGCAATAAAGTTATTATAATCTGCGTACCAACTGCCAGAATTATATCTGGTTATGTATTTATTTATTAATGTTATATAAAGTGCAGATAAAGCATCTAAAAATGTGCTTTCGCTTAATTTAGTGTCAGAATAATATTTGCCTAAATATCCTAATATCTTATACAATTTGCCATATAATTCTTTAAGCGCCAAACTGTTTTTTACCTCAACGCCCGAAGCAATATCTTCATTAATACGCTCTGAAATATCGTTATATGCTTTTATAGTTAGCCCGTCAATTTCCGGATAAACCTCTTTAATTTTTGACATGTAATAAACCAATGATTTTGCCATTTTTAAACTCCTAAACATATTTTACAACAATCTGTCGAATTGTCAATACTATTTTTCAAATTTATTAAAAATAAAACAAAAAAACACGGGAGTGCCGTGTTAATTTTCTTGTTTTTTTTGCTTTTTTGTTTGGGTTTCAATCTCACCTTTTATATCTTCAATGATTTCTTTACCCTTTTCAACGCCTTTTTCTACAGTTTCGGCAACAGGCTTATTTACTTTGCAAGTTATAGCGCCAACAACAAAGCCTATGCCCATGCCTATAAGCAATTCCTTCATAATACCCTCCTACCTTATTTTTTGTAGTTATGGGCGAATTATGTAAAAATTTACGCTTTTGCTTTGCTAGATTTTGCCATTTTTTCAACATAATCATCAACTGCCATTTTTACGCAATCGATACAAAATTGAATGTCTATTGGGCTATCATCTCCCAAAGTGTTTTTAACGTTAAATTCATCAAGAAACAGCATATTAGCCATTTTGTTTAATATCATTTTTGTGATTGTTGAGCATACGGCAATTATGTAAGGATTAGCCTGGGCACGAAATTTTGCCTCGGTTATGATATTGGATTCAATTCTTAATGAAAATTCTACATGCGCTGTATTATCTTCATTACTATTTTCTGCAATGCCGTCTGGTTTGCTTATTCTACCCGCATTTACTGGGTTATTAAATAAATCTATAACTTTTTTTGAATACATTTTTATTTATCCCCCTTTCTTTTTCTGGTTTTTGCGCTGTAAGTTGAAGAATATGCACGCAATTCTTCAACTGATTTTTTTATGATATTCAATGCGCTATCTAGTTCTTCGTAACTGTTGTTTTTGCCCAAACTGAAGCGTATTGTGCTTTTTGCATCCTCATTATTTAAGCCAATGGCAGAAATAACGTGAGAAATTGCCAAACTGTTGCTTGTGCAAGCGCTTCCTGTTGAAACGGCCACACCGTTTAGGTCTAATTTTGTTAACAAACTTTCACCATCAACACCTGTAAATGTAACAGATATGATTTGAGGCAGTTTTTGGCGAACAAATGCGTTGATTGTAATGTTCTCAACCATTTCCTTTAATTTTGTAATGAAATATTCGCTTAATTCACGCAATTTGTGATTGTTTGTGCGCATATCTCTATTAGCGATTTCGCACGCTTTTGCAAAGCCAACTATGCCGGCAGTGTTGGTTGTGCCA
>CANQZB010000066.1 GCA_947628195.1 uncultured Clostridia bacterium
CATAACGCTAATAAAAAAATATGGCGTGTATGTTGACATGATAGATGTAAATAACACCGCGGTGAGCCTAACAAAACAAAACTTAATAAAAAACAATGTTCAGCATAGTGCGTCTGCCTTTTATAGCAACGGTTTTGAAAATGTTAAGGAAAACTATGATTTCATCGTTACAAATCCGCCTATAAAAACCGGCAAAAAATTGCTGTTCGATTTGATGCAAGGGGCAAAAGACCATTTAAAAACAAATGCGCCTTTAATTTTGGTTATTAGAAAAGATCACGGCATGGAAAGTTTAAAAAAGCACCTTATTTCGCTTTTTAATAATTGTGAAATTTTAGATAGAAATAAGGGATATTACATTTTAAAATCAATAAAATATTAAAAACACCAGTTAAGCGGTGTTTTTTAAAAATTAAATTGTGTATTTGTATTGCGGTTAGAGCAATAGCAACCGCAATTGCCAACATATGCACAAATAGTATCCGCTTGCAAAGGGGTGTTTAAATTGCTTATTCTTACGCAATCATAAGGCCCTGTTCTAAAATAAAAATAATACATTTTTCTCTCCATTTCACACTATGTTTAAAATTTTTTATGTGTTAAAATATCAAATTTTTTAGCAACAAAATTTTAAAAAACAGCGTTGGCAATTCCTCTCTCAAAAACTGTCAATTTTTTTAAGAGTAAAAAAATATTTAGTGCATATTATACAATAGAGGTAAATATGCGAGAGATTGCATTAGCGTCTAATATTGAAAATAAGGAAATTATTGAATTTTTAAACACACAAATTCATAACAAAATCGATTTTTGCAAAATTATTGTTACAAATTATAGCGATAGCAATTTTTGCTATTTACTATTTGCTTGTGAAGAGGGCTATATAGAGCCGTGCGAAGCTATTTTAAGGGATATTATAATTGATTACATTGAAAGCGATTACAAAGTAAACTATTTAAAAAATAAAATTAAAAATCCACTATGCAATACTCTGGCTTTTAACGCTTATATTAAAGTGCTTGCGCTGTTTGATAAATCTACTGACGAAAACGCTTTAAGCAAAATAATTTTGTTTAATCAAACCTTTTTTATAGATAGTTTTTTAGAATTTAGGTTAAGCCCGTTAAAGCATCATTGGGATAATTTGGCAGAACTTTCTAGCGACAATATTAGTCTTTTTAATTCCGGCACATTTTTAGATGTAATCCGCTTTTTAATAAACACTATGGATAGCCTTGTTTACAAGGTAAAAGTTGTTTGCAAAGGGGATAATTTTAGCGTTTATAACATGAAAAACAAGAATGCGCGCATAAAAAAAGTGGCAGAATGCAGTAATTCTCTTGACCTTATTACAAATGTGCTAAATTCTTGCCCAAGTTACATAGATATTTACATCGCCGACCAACAAAACAGCGAAGCGGTGAGTTTTTTAAGCAACGTTTTTTCTAATCGGCTAAAAATTATAATGAAAAGTTAAAAATTTTTAATTTTTTGTTGACATTGTTTAAATTTGGTGTTAAACTAATATCAGTTTAATAGATTATTGGTTGGACAAGTAGATTTATATTCAGGTTTACAGAGAGTGTCTGCCGGCTGAAATTGACACAACACATTATAAATTGAAACCACCAACTAGGTCAACGCTAGTAAACTAGTAAATTAAGTGGGTGCTTTGCACCAAATAGGGTGGAACCGCGGTTATATTGTCGTCCCTTGCAACAAGTTTTTGTTTGCAAGGTTTTTTATTTTAGGAGGAATTATGGAGCAAAACGAAAAACAAACAATGTATCGCCACAGCATGAGCCATGTGCTTGCTAAGGCAATAAAATCACTATATCCAAATGTAAAATTGGCAATCGGCCCAGCTATTGACAATGGTTTTTATTACGATTTTGACAATTTAACCATCAGCCAGGCAGATTTTGAAAAAATTGAAGACAAAATGCGTGAAATCATTATGCGCGATGAAGATTTTGTGCGTAAAGAGGTAACCAAGGCAGAAGCACTTGAACTTTTTGTTGATGAACCTTACAAAACCGAACTTATAAATGAACTTCCGGCCGATGAAAAAATTACAGTTTATTACACTGGCAGTGATTTTTACGATTTATGCCGTGGCCCGCACGTGGAAAACACCAAATTTTTGCGCGGTTTCAACTTTAAAATAAATAGGGTAAACGGCGCTTATTGGCGTGGCAGTGAAAAGAACAAAATGCTAACCCGCATTTATGTTTATGGCTTTTTAAATAAAGAAGATTTAAAAGAGTGCCTCCGACTAGAAGAAGAAGCCAAATTGCGCGACCATCGCAAATTGGGCAAAGAATTAAATCTATTTATGATGAATGATCTTATTGGCAAGGGACTTCCGGTTTGGCTTCCTAACGGATTTTTGCTTCGCCGTGCGTTAAGTGATTATATTATGGATAAAGAGTTGGCTTTGGGTTATCAGCACGTTATGACGCCTTCACTCGGCTCAATAAATCTATATAAAACTTCTGGCCATTGGGAGCATTATCGTGAAAATATGTTCCCAGCCATGGAGCGCGAAAACGAAACTTATGTTTTGCGCCCAATGAACTGTCCACATCACATGATGATTTACAAAAACTTTATGCATTCATATAAAGATTTGCCAGTCCGCCTAGCCGAAATTGCCAATGATTTTAGGTTTGAAAGTAGTGGCACATTGCTTGGCTTGGAGCGTACTCGCGCATTTACTCAAAATGATTCTCACATTTTCTGCCGTCCGGACCAAATTAAAGACGAAATCAAGGGAGTTATTAGCTTAATTTTGGATGTTTACAAGGATTTTGGCTTTAAAAATTATGAATTCCGCCTTTCTTTGCGCGATAAAAATAACACTGAAAAATATTTTGGCAATGATGATTTATGGGAGAAGAGCGAAAATGCTTTGCGTGAAATTTTAAAGAACAGTGGTGCAAAATTTTATGAGGCGGAGGGCGAAGCGGCTTTCTATGGCCCTAAAATTGACGTGGAAGTAAAATCTGCGCTTGGGCATGAAATAACGCTTTCAACCGTGCAGTTAGACTATCAATTACCAGAAAAATTCGAACTTGAATATGTGGATGAAAACGACAATCGCGTGCGCCCGGTTGTTATTCACCGTGCCATTTTAGGCTCGCTAGATAGATTTGTGGCCTTCTTAATAGAAGAAACAAAAGGATGTTTCCCTGTTTGGCTAAATCCTGTGCAAGTAAAAATTGTAACAGTCAGCGATAAAAATGTGGAATATGCCAAAAAAATTGATGCACAATTAAGGATGAATAAAGTTCGCGTTGTGATAGACGCTTCTAACGAAAGTGTTGGCAAAAAAATACGCTCGGCTTCATTAGAAAAAGTGCCTTATGTTTTAGTGTTGGGCGATAAAGAAATGGCAGACGGAACAGTGGCAGTTCGCACTTTTGGCAGTAAGGATACAGTTACAATGACATACGCCGATTTTGAAAAAACGCTTTTAGATGCAATAAAAAATAAAAAGTAAGGGGTGAGGCTATGAAAAAGAAATTAATAACCAAAACTTATGTAAGAGATGTTTCACAATTTAATATGAAAATCTATCAATTAGAAGATTATTATGTGTGCATAAAGCAAATTGTAAAAACTAATTCTCCGTTTGTAACCTCTACAGGCTTAAAATTGATTGACAATAACTATCAAATAGTGGAAATCTTGCCAATTAAAGAAAATTATGCAATGAGGGTTTTTCTAAACGATAAAAAGCAAATTGTGCAAAGATATTTTGATATTACCCAGCAAAATGCAATCGATGCCGAGGCAAATGTGCCTTTTTACTATGATTTATATCTAGACATCGTTGTGGAAAAGGATGATATTAGGGTGCTTGATGAAGCAGAGCTTGACCTTGCTTTAAAAAATAATCAAGTTTCTAAAACGGATTACGAGCTTGCTAAAAACACAAAAAATCAATTATTGAAAGAGTTAATGAATGGCGAAAATAAACTTTTAGCCTTCGATTTTAGCAAATATCTTTTTTAAGCAATTAAATTTGCCAATTTTGTACACATTGCGGATTTTTGTTAAAAATTAAGTTGAATTAAGCGGTTAAATATTATGTTTAGCCGTTTTTTATTGAAAATTTTTATGCTCTGTGATATAATTTAGGCAGTTAAAGGAGAAATTTATGAATATATTTAAAAAATTATATTGCAGAACATATCAAGGCGTTTTTAGGTTGTTGTTGCCAATACTTCCTTACCGCGAGCCTAAATTATTAAAAAATTATGATGAACTTATAGATTTATTAAATGATAGAAATAAGCATAATGTTTTATTGGTTACCGATAAAGGAATACGAAATTTGGGCTTAACAAGAACCTTGGAAAACAAAATTTCAAGTGCAAATATTGGGGCTTTTGTTTATGACGACACTTCTGCAAACCCAACCACACAAAATGTGGAAGATGCATTGCGCATTTTTCATGAAAATGAGTGTGATTGTATTGTCGCTTTTGGTGGCGGTTCGCCAATGGATTGTGCCAAAGCGGTTGGCGCAAGAGCGGTTAAACCCAACAAAACGCTTAATCAAATGAAGGGTATTTTAAAAGTGGGCAAAAAAATTCCGCTTTTAATAGCAATTCCAACCACAGCCGGCACAGGCAGTGAAACAACACTTGCTAGTGTTATAACCGATAGTGAAACAAGGCATAAATACGCCATCAATGATTTTCCGCTTATCCCACAATATGCGCTATTAGATGCCAAACTTACAGTTGGGCTTCCACCAAAATTCACTTCCACAACGGGTATGGACGCGCTTACGCATGCAGTTGAGGCATATATTGGGCGTAGTACCACAAAGCAAACGCGTAAATGCGCGTTAGAAGCAACCAAACTAATATTTGAAAATTTAGAAACAGCATATAACGATGGCTCAAATTTAAAGGCCAGAGAAAATATGTTACATGCGGCATATCTTGCTGGCATTGCGTTTACAAAATCTTATGTTGGATACGTTCACGCAATAGCGCATTCGCTAGGTGGCAAATACAATATTGCGCATGGGCTTGCAAATGCAGTTATTTTGCCATATGTGCTAAAAAGATACGGCAAAACAATTTACAAAAAATTGTGGCAAATGGGTGTTTACACCGGCTTGTTTGATAAATTCACTTCAAAGGAATTAGGTGCAAAGTTGTTCATAGAAAAAATAGAGCAAATGAATGCTAATATGAATATTGGCACAAACATTCCAGAAATTCAAGAAAAAGATATATCCGCATTGGCAAAAACTGCAGAAAAAGAGGCAAATCCTTTGTATCCTGTGCCAAAACTATTTACTGCCAAAGAACTTGAAGAAATTTATTACGAGGTTAAAAATGGAAACAACTAAAATTGATAAAAAACTTGAAGAAATGCGCGCGTTTTTAGATAAAGGCACAATGCAAGATGTTGGCGAACGCAAAAAAGCGCTAAAACTTTTATATAAAAACATTAAATTAATGCAACCCGAAATCTACGAGGCTCTTAAAGCGGACTTAAATAAAAGCGAAGCTGAAAGTTATATGACCGAAGTTGGCATGACTTTAAGCGAAATAAGCCATATGATTAAGCACCTAAAAAGTTATGCAAAGCCAAAGCGAAGGCATACTCCGTTAAACAACTTTCCTGCAAAAAGTTATGTTTTGCCATCTCCATATGGAATTGTTTTAGTAATAAGCCCGTGGAATTATCCGTTTATGCTTTCGTTAGAGCCAGTAGTTAATG
>CANQZB010000067.1 GCA_947628195.1 uncultured Clostridia bacterium
ACATAGCCTACAAATCCTCCTACTGCCAAGCTATATCCTTTTGGTTTGCCCGGTGGGTCTTGATTAAAATAAAATCTCGATGGTTCGATTTTTATTGCGACATTACCTATACAGCTGTCCATTATGGTGGCGTTACCTGCATATGATGGGCTGAAACTCCCCACAAAACCGCCTATTGAATCGAGTATATTACTATATTGACTCATGTTAGTAAAAAATCCAATATGAACACTGATTTTAGCAATTCCACTGACAACACAGCAATTTATTGTAGTAGTACCATCAACAAAGCCAGCGAGTATACCGACCCTTCCTGGGTGAACAATGACATGACGGTTCAATTGTGCATAAGTAGATTGGCAGTCCTTTAATATAATCTCTGGCTTCTCTAAAATCAAATTTTGTATTACGGCATCATCAACAAATCCAAAAAAACCCACATAAAACACAATTTGCTCAGGTACAGGAAAGTTTGCATTAGCTTTAAAATCGTAATATTGAGTCATTTCAATTTTCATGCCACTTATAACATGACCGTTCCCATCGAATGTGCCAGAAAATTTGGCACTATCCAACTGCCCAAGCAAGTCATAAGAATCAATACATTCATAATTATGATATCTTCCAATAGGAATCCATGGATCCGTTAAGTGAATATCGTTTTGCAAATAAATTGTTTGATTAGCAAAACTTTTAGGCGCACTACCTGTTGCCCCATTTACTATATCCCTAAATTGCTTAAGTTCTTCTTCGTTCGAAATGTAAATATCGCGGTCATCCCAATTAATAGCACTGGTTGTTACTGCATTTGGATTAGTGTTGGACATGTATGCATTTATTGAAGTTATAGCAATGGTTGTAAGCAGTGAAAAAAGGGCCAACGCCATAGTAATTAAAACTATTTTTGTAATTCTACTTGAAATTCTCATTTAACACCCCTATAAAAGTTAAACTGCAGTAAGATTAAGAAGAATATAATATATTTATATATTATTTTGTAATATTTTAGCAAAAAATATAGATATATGCAAACAAAAAGTTAGCAAATTTAATATTTTTTAAATTACGGGTTATTTAATAAAGAGGGGCGCCCGCGTTTGCACGGCAGGGCAAACGAAAAAGGCACGAATGTGCCTTTTTGTAACCGCAGGTTAACGGGCGCCCCGCCAACATTAATTATTAAAATGCTTATAAATAATTTTAGCAGTAGGTTTTGTTACGCCTTTTGTATTTTCCAGTTCTTCCAAGCTGGCATTTTTAATGTTTTCAATTGTTCTAAACTCTCTTAACAATGCCCTTCTTGTAGCCGGACCAACACCTTCAATGCTTTCCAAACCGCCTTTATACATACCCTTTGCCCGAAGCTTCCTGTTGAATGTAATGGCAAATCTATGTGCTTCATCACGCGCCAATTGCACCAAACGCAGTGAATAACTGCCCTTGCTTAAAATGTAAGGCATGCTTTCATGAGGTTTAAACACTTCTTCTTCCCGCTTTGCCAAACTGATTAAATCATTAGGATAATTATATTTATTCATAACTTCAACGGCAACGCCCAACTGCCCCTTTCCGCCATCAATAACAATTAAATCTGGCATGCAGGAAAAACTAACATCTTCGCTATTTAATTTTTCCATACGCCTTGTTAAGACTTCTCGCATTGAAGCAAAATCGTCAATAAATTCAACTGTTTCAATTTTGAATTTTCTATACATTTTAGGTGCTTTTTCGCCATTCATAAGCACCACCATGCTGGCCACGGTGTAAGTGCCATAAGTGTGGGAAATATCATAGCACTCAATGCGTTTTGGCTCGTGTTTTAAGTTTAAGTCCTTTTTAAGTTGTTTTACTGCACCAATGCTTGCGTTAGTTTGCTTAACATTTCTATCCAGGTTTTTTTCTATATGCATAAACGAATTTTTCTTTGCCATATCAAGCAGTTTAAACTTAACGCTGTCAATTTTAGGCTTTGTAACTGTAATTTTTTTGCCCGCCTTATTTTGCAAAAACAGTTCAATTTCGCTTGTATCAATTTCCTTAATAATAATTTCATCCACATTTAGCGGATGCGTTTGATAATATTGCATAATAAACTGCGTGTAAGCTTCTGCTTCGTCTAAAAAATTAAGAATATCAAAAGTTTGCACGCCTTGCAATTTTCCACCGCGAATTGTAAGCACGCACATGGCAGAAAATTCACCGCTTGTGTTAAGGCTAAACACATCATAATCAACCAAACTGTTAAGGCTGGTTATAACATTTGCCTTTAATTTGTCTAGCATATTTAATCTATCTCGTATTTTAAGTGCAGACTCATAGTTTTGGTTTTCCGATGCCAAAATCATTTTGTCTTTTAATATTTTTTCAACTTCTTTGGTGTCGCCTTTTAAAAAGCGAATGGCATCGTTAACAATTTTCATATATTCTGTTTTGCTTATTAGTTTTGCACAAGGTGCGGAACACATGTGCATCTCTTTAAAGAGGCACGGTTTTTGCGGTTTTTTATTTTCAGCAATAGGCAATTTGCACTTCCGCAAAGGAAAGGCATAGTCCATAATGCTTAAAACATCTTTTGCTGTTACCCCTGCCATATAAGGGCCAAAATATTTGTCGTTTTTATTAAGCCGGCGAGAAATTTCAAAACGCGGGAAATCTTCCTTTAAATTAATTTTAATGTAAGCATACGTTTTGCTATCCTTTAAAAGAATGTTATAAAAAGGTTGATATTTTTTTATTAGGTTATTTTCAAGCGCAAGTGCCTCCACCTCATCATTTACAATGTAAAAATCAAAATCTGCTACATTGGATACCATATTTTTTACTTTAATATGATTTTGTTCACGCAAAAAATATTGGCTAACGCGCTTTTTTAAATTTTTGGCTTTGCCAACATATATCACATTTCCATCTTTATCTTTCATAATGTAAACGCCGGGGTCGTTTGTTAGGCGTTTAACTTTATCCATAACTATGTCCATTAGTTTAATTATATCATATATTTCAAGAATTTTAAATAATTTTTAAAAAATTTATAAACTTTTTAAAACCGATTTTAAATACTAAATTCTTTTAATTTTACATAGAATATGTATGAAATCTTTAAAAAAACATTGGTTTAAAATTTTAAGCATAATAATTTTAACTGCTTTATGCATATATGTGCCCATTTTTGCAATAAGAAAAGCGTTAGATTTTGAAATTTATAAAGAGCCAGAAATTGAAACAAAAATTTACACCTTATGGCAGGTTGAAACTTTTGAAGGCGGAAGCAAGGCAAGGATTGAATATTTAAAAGCGATTGCAAGGCAAATTGAAGATGAAACCCCCGGCGTGCTTATTATGGTTAAAGCGGTTTCTCCCGATGCGTTAGAAACCGAATTGCAGTTTTCCACCCCAGATATGATTTCATTTGGCACAGGCGTTGGCAAAACCATATTAAATTATTTAAAACCACTTGAAAACACCTACGATGTACGCGATGAACTTGTGGAAAGCGGAAAATTTAACAACATTCTTTACGCTTTACCATATATAGCAAGTGGATATGCCATGATAACCCACGGCACTTTAACAAACAATTTTCATTGCGGGCAAAACGGCTACACAGCGCCTGAAAATATTTTTAAAAATTTAAATCTTACCCCTATAGAAAATGAAAGCCAGTATGAAGCATATAAAGATTTTGTTTATGATAAGTCCGTAACCCTGCTAGGCACGGGGCGAGATGTGTTTAGGGTTAACAACCTAAATTCGCTTGGAAGAGCCACCGCCATTATAACCCCCGTGGATAGTTACACCGATTTAATTCAATATTTTGGAGTTGTAAAAGAGGACCAAATAACTTACAAATTTTTATCTTACGCACTTGAAGATGAACGCCAAAAAAGTTTGGCAAATTATTCGTTATTTGCGTGCAAAAATTTTAAAATTTACACGGATGAATTATATTCCAAAATGGAGGACGCAATATTCACATGTGAGGTTAAAAATGTGTTTAATTAATGGTAAAGATTTTACGTATATTCCCAATGCTAGTTTAAAAAATTTTTGCACTTTTCGCGTGGGAGGAAAAGCAAAACATCTTATTATTGCAAGAAACAATAAAGCACTACTACAAGTGTATTTAAAATGTAAAGCACACAATATAAAGTACAAGATTATCGGGTGCGGAGCAAATTTATTGTTTGACGATAATGGTTATAACGGAGTTATTATTGTTAACGAAACTAACACAATAAACTTTGATAAAAATCTTGTGTTGGCAGAAGGTGGCGTCAACTTAACAAATTTAATTATAAAATGTTTAGAACGCTCGCTTGGAGGGTTTGAAAAACTGGTTGGAATACCCTCAACTGTTGGTGGTGCAACGGTAAACAACACGGGCGCTCTTGGGGTTGCATTTTCTAATTTTATTGACTATGTTGAATGCTTCGATACCGTAACCGGAAATGTTGTAAAGTTAAATAATACAGATTGCAAATTCTCGTATAGGAACAGCATTTTTAAAAATGGCAGATACATAATTTTATGTGTAAAATTGAAGCTTAGCAATGAAGATGGCAAAGTTTTAAAAGACAATGTTAAATATGCTATTGAAAGAAAACGCTTTTCCCAACCGCTTAACCGCCCCAGCGCCGGAAGCGTATTTAAGCGAACGGATGTTATCCCCGCAAAACTTATTGATGAGTTGGGTTTAAAAGGATTAAGGGTTGGCGATGCTATCATAAGCCCAAAACACGCCGGCTTTATTGTTAATCTTGGCAATGCCACAAGCAAGGACATTTTAAATTTAATAGAAATAATTAAAACACAGGTTTTTGAAGTTTACGGGGAACGCTTACAAGAAGAAATAGAATATGTAGAGCCATAATTGGTGCTGAATATGTAGTTACACCACTACATATTTTTTATTTTTAAATTAACATTTTGTTTGTTTTTTTTAGTTTTTGTGATATAATCATTTTGTTAAGATTTTAGCATTGGCAAAACTAAACAAAATGCCAAAAAATGTTCATAAAAGGAGAAGTATGGCTTTAATTGCAGATTATCACACCCACACAAAATATTCCCGCCACCACGGCAAAGGCAGTATTGAAGAAAATGTGCGTGTTGCATACGAAAAGGGTTTAAGGCAAATTGCAATAACGGACCATGGGTTTAATCAAAAATTATATGGTGTTAGGCGTGAAGATATCCCTCAAGTAAAAAAAGATATTGAAGATGCCAAGGAGCGCTACCCTATTGATGTTTTGCTGGGTGTTGAAGCCAACATCATATCAAGTTATGGCGATATTGACATTGTTGACGATGATTATAAAGATTTAGATATAGTTTTATGTGGCTTTCACAGGTTTGTTAAATCCACAAGCAGGCGTGAACAATTTAAGTTCATTTTAAAAAATATTTTTTGCGAATTGTTTCATCATACAAGCAAAAAACAAATTGAAAAGAACACAAACGCTTATATAAACGCAATGCGCAAATATGATATTGACATATTAACGCATTTAAATCACGCATGCAAGGTTGATGTTGAAAAAGTGGCACGCGTTGCCAAGGAAACCAACACTTTAATTGAACTTAACGGCAAGCGCTTGGGCATGAGTGATAAAGAAATTTTAACCTGCTATAATTTGGGTTGCAAATTTGTAATAGATAGCGATGCGCACT
>CANQZB010000068.1 GCA_947628195.1 uncultured Clostridia bacterium
CATCACGCGCACGAAGCCATCTTTTCTTAACCCGTCCAACGTCTTTTCATGGCTTCCCTTTTGATCCCTTACTATTGGTGCCATAATTAGCATTTTTGTACCGTCTTCGTTTTCTTCCAAAACTCTATCTACAATTTGGTCTAACGTTTGAACTGTTATTGGCTTGCCACATTTTGGGCAATAAGGCTTGCCGATGCGCGCAAAAAGTAGCCTAATGTAATCATAAATTTCAGTTATTGTGCCAACAGTGGAACGCGGATTGTTGTTTGTGCTTTTTTGGTCTATGGAAATGGCAGGGCTTAACCCGTCAATGCTTTCCACATCTGGCTTGGTCATCTGCCCTAAAAATTGGCGCGCATAACTAGATAAGCTTTCCATATATCGCCTTTGCCCTTCGGCAAAAATTGTATCAAAAGCTAGCGTGGATTTTCCACATCCGCTAACGCCGGAAAAAACCACCAATTTGTTTTTGGGTATGGTTAAATTTATGTTTTTTAAATTATTTTCCTTTGCGCCTTTAATAACAATATTTTCTAGCATACGCCCTCCTGAATGTTTCCCTAAAATTTTTGCATTTATAATTATAACACACAATTTTACAATTTTCAACTGTATTTTATTTAATTTTTGCACTAATGTACGTTAAATTTTTTTTGCGATTATTTGACAAACTTGTAAATTTAATTTATTATAATTGTTAAGGGGGAATTATGAAAGAACGAAGCCAAATAGAAGAAAAATATAAATGGGATTTGGAACTTTTTAAAACAGATGAGGAAATTGAAAAAGTTTTTTCTTACATAGAAAAATTAACTAAAATTTTGCCAACTTATAGTGGCAAACTGGGCAACAAACAAAAATTGTATGAATATCTGTTTAAATATAAAAAGGAAGAAATTGAAATTAACAAACTTCAATATTTTGTTTTTAACACGATGAGTGTGGATAACAGCAACACCAAAATTTTAAAATTAAACACAAGGCTTAACAACGCACTTTCTAAATATAGGCAGGCCACCGCGTTTGTTATGCCACAATTATATGAACTGCCCGATGATTATTTGCAATCTCTAATCGATGATAAAAAATTTAGTCATTACAACAACATTTTTAAGGATATTATAAAATTCAAACCTCATAAGCTAGATGAAAAAACAAGCGAAATTATTGCCAAACTAAATAAATCTTTTAACGAAAATAGCGATATTTTTGATATTATTGCAGATAGCGAACTAACTTTTGCAGACGCCCTGGATAGTAAAGGCAAAGCGCATAAAATTGATAACGCAAGTTATGTAGAATGCGTTTCGGGCAAGGATAGAGTTTTAAGGAAAAACGCATATTTATCCATGTACAATGGTTATAAAAAATTTAACAAAACTTTTGCTAGCCTTTTGCTTGGAGATATGGAAAGTGATTTTGAATTTTGCAAACTAAGGAATTATAAAAGCCAACTTGAACAATCCTTAAAAAGAAACGATATTCCTCAAGCGGTTTTTGATAAAAATATAGCCGAAATAAATAAAAATTTAAGTGTTTTGCAAGATTTTGTTAAAACCACATCCCAAAAAAGTGGGCTTAAAGATTTTGCAATTTACGATTTGTATGAAGATAAAAAAATTGGTGGCAAAATTAGTGTGGAAAAGGCACAACAAATTGTGCTAAACGCGCTTGCCCCACTTGGCAGTGAATATATTGAAAAGGTTAAACAAAAATTTGCAGATAGGTCCATTGACTATATGCCAAACAAAAACAAAGCCAATGGCGGATACTCTCATCACACTTATGGCGCAAAGCCAGTAATTTTAATGAACTGGACTTATGATTACGATAGCGTTTCCACCCTAGCGCACGAAATGGGCCACTGCATAAACAGCGTTTACTTTATGTCCGCCCAGCCGGAAGAAAAGGCAGATGTAATTATTCCGCTTGCCGAAATTGCCAGCACGGTTAACGAAATTTTGTTAAGCGTTTACATGATGAACAATTGCAAGCCAAAAGAAAAGGAATATTATATATTTCAACTTATAGATAGATTTAATTCAACCGTGTTCTCACAAACTCTTTACACTGAATGGGAATTGTTTGCGCATTCAAACATTGAAAACGAAACACCTATAACTTATGAAGATTTAAACAATAAATATGGCGAGTTATTGCATAAATATTATGGAAGGTCCTTAGTTATTCCAGATTGTGCCAAATATCATTGGTGCCGTGTGCCACACTTCTACCGCCCTTATTATGTTTACAGCTATTCCACTGGCATGATAACCGCAATCGCGATTGTATCCAAAATTTTGGCAGATAAAAATTATTATAAAAAATACATCGAATTTTTAAAGAACGGCTCAAACAAAAGCTTTATGGAAATTTTAAAATATATTGACATCGACCTAACCACCGATGAACCATTTGAAACCGCCTTCAACTTCATAAAACAAAAATTAAATGAATACAAAAATATAAAATAAAAACCCACAAAAATTTGTTAAAAATCAAAGAAAAAACATAGATTTAATCTATGTTTTTTCTTTTAACTTAATCTTCCCACTCTTCGTGATAACCCCTAGCCGGCATAGTGTCTGCATCTAAACCATACTTATACTCAATTACACCTTTAGTACCTATAGCACTTGGACCTATAGCTTCAACATCTGCTGTAATTTTTACTAATTTAAAATCTGCATTTATTGTTAATTCCACAAGTCTATGTGTTTCTTCTGATAAGACATTCAAACTAATGGTATAACTATCATCGGCATACTTTTTACAACCGGAGACATAATCTGCGTTAACAGCTGTCGAATCAAAATAGCCAGAAAATATATTTTTTATTTTATCATATTCCATAGTTTGTGATTCCTTTGAGTAAGTGGTTTGACCAGATTCTGTTTGAACCATATAAGACACTATGTTCTCACCATCCACAACTGCCCAACTTTCAGTGATACTTGTATTATTATTACTAACTAGACACATCTTTTGATAAAATATTGTATTCGTTGCAACAGTTTTTACTTGCATTACTGTCGAATCTGCTTGTTCTAAAACTGCATCAAAAGAAATTCTGTCTGCGCTTGTAATATTGGCAAGTGCCTTGTTCCATATAACTTCTATTTCTGCCGATGTGAAGTCATCCTTAACAACTTTTTTATTTGCGTCATCCGGCTCTCCAAAGCAGGCCGTTAGCATAAACATTGATGAAATTAACATCAGTAAGCATAAAATTGATGCCAAAATTGTGTTTTTTGTTTTATTTTTTGTCATTTTTCCCCTCCAGTATTAATAATAGCACCCCCCCCCCGTCTGTCAAGCAAAAAACGCACTTTTTAAAAAATTTTTAAAAATTTTTTTATTATTTGGATTTTTTTAGAATTATTAATTATAATTTTATAAATTCAAAACAAATATTTATTAAAAGATTGCAAAAAATATTTCTAAATGATATAATGTAGGAGTAATTTATGTTAGACAAAAAAACCAATGCTGTTTTAAAAGCACTTAACAAATTAAGTGAGGGGAGTGCCTACAAGGTTATTACAATAGACGATGTGCTAAACATTTTAACGCAAAAATCGCAATATGATAATGAAAGTATTAAACAAATTTTAAATTTTTTAGAAACACAGCAATACATTAACATAAAGTTTAGCGAAGAAAACACCTATTGTTATTCCTTACTGCCAAAAGCAAGAATTTATTTAGAGCAAGAAACCGGCAAAAACAAGGCAAAAAAGCCTGCAACGCCGTGGCTTAACTATTTATTTACGCTGTTGGCATCATTTATTGGCACAATGCTTGCATTGTTTATATTCTTTTATGTTACTTTTTAAGGACTTATATGTTAACTTTTAAAGAAAAATATGTTATGGAATATGTTTATCAAAAATGCCAAGGCAAAAAGTCTTGCCTTGTTTCGCCAAGGGAAATTATTTCTTTTGTGGCAGATAAATATGTTTTGTATCCTGAAGAACTTGAAAAGATAATGACAAATTTAAGTTACGATAACTACATTGAACTTTTTAAGTCAGATAAAAAAGGTAGCCCTGTTTATTGTGTTTCGCTTAAAATTAAAGGCGAAGGCTTTCACAGAGAACTTTCTAACAACAAGCGAAATTTTTGGATGCTATTTGGGCGAACTTGTTTATTTGCCGTGATTACAGCGTTAATTGGTGTTATAATTCGTTTAATTTTAAAGTAGGCGCTTATGGAATATAGAAAATTTGAATTGAAATCTAAATATAAGCCAACTGGCGACCAACCCGAAGCGATTGCATCGCTTGTTGAAGGTGTTAAAGACGGATTATCGGCACAAGTTTTAAAAGGCGTAACGGGTAGCGGAAAAACATTTACAATGGCAAATGTAATTGCGCAATTAAACCGCCCCACACTTGTGCTTGCACACAACAAAACTTTGGCCGCACAACTCTGCAACGAATTTAGAGAATTCTTCCCTAACAACAGAGTTGAATTTTTTGTTTCGTATTATGATTATTATCAGCCGGAAGCAT
Organism: uncultured Clostridia bacterium; assembly: GCA_947628195.1. GTDB lineage: Bacteria > Bacillota > Clostridia > Christensenellales > UBA1242 > Onthoplasma. Next base: position 4,515 of record CANQZB010000068.1, read on the forward strand.
ACATAGTTTCTAGCGACACTTACATTGAAAAAGACATGAGTGTAAATGACGAAATTGATAAACTCCGCCATAGCGCAACAAGCAGTTTGCTTGAACGAAGCGATACAATTGTTGTTGCTTCGGTTTCTTGCATTTATGGTTTAGGTGCACCAAAAGAATATTATGATTTGCACATATCTTTGCGCGTTGGTGATAAATTAACGCGTGAGGAGTTGATACATAGGCTTATTAACATTCAATACACCCGAAACGATATTGATTTTCAGCGTTCAACTTTCCGTGCTCACGGCGATGTCGTTGATATTTTTCCGGCAGATAGCAGTGAAATTGCAATTAGAGTTGAATTTTTTGATGACGAAATTGAAACTATTAGCGAATTTGAGGTTGTAACCGGCAAGGTTGTAGACCGATTAAAGCACGCCTCTATATTCCCGGCAAGCCATTACGCTGTGGGAAGCGAAAGACTAAATTCTGCGCTGGAAGAAATTAGGCAAGATGCAAAAGAGCGCGAAGAAGCATTCACAAAACAAGGCAAATATATAGAAGCGCAACGCATTAAAGAGCGCACGAATTACGACCTTGAAATGATGCAGGAAATGGGATACTGCTCCGGCATTGAAAATTATTCTCGCTATTTTGATGGCAGAAAGCCGGGCGAACCGCCCTACACTTTGCTAGATTATTTTCCGGAAGGGTTTTTGTTGTTTGTGGATGAAAGCCACATCACGCTTCCGCAAGTGCGAGGCATGTATAATGGCGATAGGGCGCGCAAAACCAGTCTGGTTGATTATGGATTTAGATTGCCAAGTGCGTTTGATAATCGCCCGCTTAATTTTGAAGAGTTTAACAACCGCATTGGGCAAGCAATCTATGTTTCTGCCACACCTAACGAATATGAATTATCCCTTGCAGGAAATGTGGTTGAGCAAGTTATTCGCCCAACATATTTGCTAGACCCTGTTATTGAGGTTCGGCCAAGCAACGGGCAGGTGGATAATTTATTTGATGAAATTAAAAAAACAACCCAAAAAGGCGGAAAAGTGCTTGTAACCACCCTAACAAAAAAAATGGCAGAAG
>CANQZB010000069.1 GCA_947628195.1 uncultured Clostridia bacterium
CATTTGTTTTTTGTTGTTTAATTTGTTCCTTGGCTTTTACTCCAAAGCGCTGTTCTTCATCTAGAATAAGCAAGCCTAAATCTGCAAACGCAACATCCTTAGAAAGTAGCCTGTGAGTGCCACAAACAACATTAATTTTGCCAGATTTTAAATCTTCTATAATCTGCTTTTGTTCTTTAGGGGTTTTAAAGCGATTTAACATTTCTACATTTACGCCAAATTTTTCGCATCTAGCCTTTGTGCTTAAACAATGCTGTAAGCTTAAAATTGTTGTTGGCGCAAGAATTGCAACTTGTTTGTTTGCTTCAACGGCTTTAAACAGCGCACGCATGGCAACCTCTGTTTTGCCAAAACCAACATCGCCACAAATTAGCCTATCCATAACCTTGCCAGAAATCATATCTCGCTTAACATCTTGAATGGCTTGAAGTTGGTCGGCAGTTTCTTCATATTCAAAGGCGGTTTCAAATTCTGTATATAAATAATCGTCTTCGTCATATTTATATCCTTTTGCGGATTTCCGTTTGGCATAAAGTTCAATAAGTTCTTTGCTCATATCCTCAATGGATTTTATTGCTTTAAGTTTTAAACTTGCAAATTCTTTTCCGCCCAGTTTGTTCAATTTAACACTGCCCTCGGCGTCTGCCATGTAAAGCGAAAGGGAATCCGCACTTTCATAAGGAACGTACAAAGTGTCGCCTTTTAAATATGTAATTTTAAAAAACTCCTTATCCACACCCATAACGTTAAGCGTTACAGTTCCTTCACATTTGCCAATGCCATGAATATTATGCACAACATATTCGCCCGCTTTTGGCAAATATTTAATTGCAGATTTTGTGTTAGAAGGTGCAATTTCTTTTTTGTGCGCAAAATTTGTTGAGCCAATGTAAAATGTATCTTCGTCCGCAAAACAAATGTTATATGGAATATTTAACTCGGTTAAAATAATTCCACTGCTGTTTTTGTTTAAAGAAAAATTTATGTGCAAATCTGTAAAAATTTTTTTAATAGAATTTAATGTACTGGCAGAAGATAGGCATAAATATATTTTTTTATTTTTATAAATAGATAATTCCTTATTTAAATTAACTAAATTATTTAAAAAATTAGAAAAATTAACTGTTTTAAAATCTAAATTAATGTAATTATTAAATTTGTATTTTAAATTTGTATTTTCTATTGAAAAATTATCAAAAAATAATAAATTTTTATTAAATTTTATTAAAAAATCATTAAAATTTAATTTATTTACTGCATTTTTATAATTTTTTATTAAATTTTTTTCATTAAATACAATTTCTATTTTCTCATTTATTTCATCGCTTAATTTATTGATTTTTTGTTCAATTTCTAGATAATTATTAAAGATAATAGGAATATTATAATCATAAAAATGATTAAAATTGTTTGAAAAAGGGCTAATAAATTCAAAAGGGAAATTTTCATCTCTTTCCACAGCATTAAAAATTTCAAAAAAAATATTATTTTCTATTTTTTGTTCGTTAATTTTTTGTAAAATTGCATTTTTTTCTTCATTTTTTAAAAAAATTAATTTATTTGGTGCAATTTTTATTGTTTTTTTGTGATTTTTCTTTTCAAATGTTAAAAAATCAAATTCATAAATATCATCTATATTTGTGTCAAAAAAATCAAGCCTAGTGGGGTTTTCGTCAACAGAATTAAAAATGTCAATTATATCGCCCCGCCTAGCAAATTCGCCTTTGCTGGTAACGGTTTCCGTTTTGCTGTATCCCAACGCAATTAATTTTTTTTCTAGTTCAATAATATCAACATCATCATTTTTAGCAATTTCAATAACATTTTCTTCAAAATCTTTTAATTTTGGCAAAAATTCAAAAAAAATTTGAGATGTTGAAATTATAATTGGATTACAATAACACAGTTTGTAAATGGCGCTAATAAGGTTATATTTATTATCCTCACTTTGAAATTTTGCCATAGTAAAAGGTTTGTTAAACGCATCTATAAAAACATTTTCTTTATTTAAAGCATCTAATTGGGCTTTTATTTTGCGTGCTTGCTCTGCATTGGGGCAAATTAAAAAGGCCTTGCTTAATTTGGCAAGTATTGCACCGGTTTCGCCCAAACCAACATTGCTTGCAAAAATAGGGCGGTTACCTAAATTTTCAACTAAACTGTTATATCCTGACATAGTTCACCCAAAAGAAATTTTTCTATAAGCTCGCAGGCTTTTTTTGTTGAATCCCCCAAAATTTTCTTGCTTTGTTCATCAACTGTTGAAAGCACATAGTCTTTTAAATCCATGTTTGCGTCGCGCCCAATGCCCACGCGCAAGCGCGGAGTAATGCCAACTTTGTTTACAATATCTCTTAGCCCATTATGTGTGCCGGCTGAGCCAGTTAAACGGAAGCGGACTCTGCCTTTTGGCTGGTCAATATCATCCAACACAATTAATATTTCATCAAGGTTAGATTTATAATATTTTTTTAGTTCATAAACGCTATCGCCACTTAAATTCATATATGTTTGAGGCTTTGCCAGCACAAAATTTTCCCCAACAGCAATAAGTGCTTTACATTTTTTAACATTAAATTTTAGCCCGCGCTGTTTGGCAAAAAAATCCACAACATTAAAGCCTACATTGTGATAAGTGTTTTTATATTTTCCATCTGGATTGCCCAGCCCAACAATTATTTTCATGCCTTTATTATAACATAAAATATTTTATTTTCAATAGTAAAATAAAAAAATAATTAGATTTTAAACTAATTATACACAACATATAGTGGAAATAATTAAAACAACACAATTTTATAATTTTTTCGACAAAAATTTTTTAAAAATACTTGACAAGTTTGGATTTTGGGTTATAATCAAACATACACAAAAAGGAGAAAATATGAAACGCAAAACGCAAGCGGATAAACAAACTGCAAAATTAATTGAAAAACTCAATAGTGGCAGAGTTGCATCTATTGGAAACGAGGAAAGGGAATCTGATGCCCGCCTTATAGCAGAAACAAATAATCATCAGTCATTTATTAATTACCCTTATTTTATGAACAACAGGCAATTTTTATTGGAAATTGTAAAAACAACACCAAGGCCAAGATTTTGTAAAAACTATTTTTATCAATATATCAATAAATATTTGAAGAAAGATAAATGTTTTAACTATGAATTTTTAACCGAAGTGTTAGAAAATTTTGGCATTCAAGATGCAACCTATGTGGCTAATAGATTTGGCTTGGCTGACATATTGAACAACATTGTTTCAGATGCTGAATGGAGGGCTTTAAATTCCGCACCATCCGGCAAACTTGCCCACATTGACTATTAAAAGGCGTAAATCCGCCTTTTTTATTTTTTTTCTATTAACAAAAGCACCGAAGTGTGTTTTTTTTACGCAAAATATAAATAAAAAGGTGTCCGCGACACCTAAATTTTATCTAACTCTTCTGTTATTTTAGCCTTGTTAATGTGTTGCTAAACACTCTGTTTCAGCGTGTTTATTTTCCAACACATTAAATTTTATCTAACTCTTCTGTAATCTTTTCTTTATTTATGTGTTGATAAACACTCTGTTTCAGCGTGTTTATTTTCCAACACATTAAATTTTATCTAACTCTTCTGTAATCTTTTCTTTATTTATGTGTTGACCAATAAACACGAGTTTCACCATTCTATCGCCATAAGTTTCGTCCCAATCGTGGCGGAATTTTTCATCATTCAATAAGAGTTGTTCTATTTGATATTTTGGAAGCGTGGCGTACCATGGGCCGTTTTCGTTAAGCACTTTTTGCCTGCCCGCTTGCTCGTAAATATAACTCATATTTTTATCGTTGCTGAAATATACAAGCCCTTTTGTGCGGATGATTTGTTTGCCATAATCTTTGCTTGCCCAATCTTCAAATTTTAACCTATCAAATGGGCGGCGACGATAATAAACGAATGTGCCAATGCCATATTCTTCCGTTTCTCCGCCTTCATGGTCGTGATGGTGATGGTGTTCATGGTGGCCATGTTCGCCGTTGTGTTCATGTTCGTGTTCATGTTCATGCTCGTCTTCATCATCGTCTTCTTCATCATCTTCATAGTGGTCATCATGAGTTTCATCAATATCTTTGTCGATTTCCTGGAACCAACCTGCCGAAGTTAGCACATTTTCCATATCAAAAAGGTCAGTATCCAACACTTCTTTAAGGTCAACGTTAGAGTAATCCGCTTCAATTAATTTGGCTTTTGGTTGCAGGCTTTTAATTATGCGTTTAACGCGCTTTAATTCATCACTGCTTACTTCGCTAACCTTATTCATAATTAAAATATCACAAAACTCTATTTGCTGAATAACAAGGTTTTCAATATCGTCTTCTTCGATGTCCTTTTTCATAAGTTCATCGCCACAGCCGAACTCTTGCACCATGCGAAGTGTATCCACAACACTTATAATAGCATCTAGTTTGCAGTAAATTGGCATGCCTTTTTGCTTGAAACTATCAGTTAAAAAATTGATTGTTTGCGCAATTGGAATAGGCTCGCAAATACCGCTGGCTTCAATTATAATATGGTCAAATTTGCGTTGTTTAATTATATCGTGAAGTTGTTCAATTAGGTCCTTTCTTAACGTACAGCAAATGCAACCGTTTTGAAGGGCCACGAGGCTTTCTTCCTTCTTGTTTACTATTCCACCTTTTTCAATAAGATCGGCGTCAATGTTAACCTCGCCAATATCGTTAACAATTACTGCCACTTTATAGCCTTTGGTGTTAGATAAAATGTGGTTAAGTAGGGTGGTTTTGCCACTGCCTAAATAGCCGGTTACCAATGTGATTGGAATGGTTTTAAATTCTTTCATGTTTCCTCCTAAAATATCTGTCGTTCTCGGCAGATAATCTCTCCTTTAAATTTTTAGCTGTGTAAAATGCAAATTTTGCAAAAATAGAAATTTTAAGTATTATCTGACACTTTGGTAGATAACTTCTCTTATAAAATTTTGCTAAATATTCGCATTAATTATATCACTATTTTTTAAAAAGATATCCAATTTGAAAAAACTTTTACAAATTTTTAAATATTTTTATTAAATTTATTGACAAACCGCGCATAATATGTTAAAGTAGTAAGGTATCGCGGGGTAGAGCAGCACGGCAGCTCGTCGGGCTCATAACCCGAAGGTCACTGGTTCAAATCCAGTCCCCGCAACCAAATGCAACCTAAAACGAACCAAAGTTTTAGGTTGCTTTTTTGTTATTATAATTTGTGGCGGTTTATGCCGAGAAAGGTGCTTGACATGAGGTGGAATGGTAACATAATTTCAAAAAGGCAAAGGACAAACAGCATTCTGCTGGTTT
>CANQZB010000070.1 GCA_947628195.1 uncultured Clostridia bacterium
ATATATGCCCGGCAGATAGGTTAATGCATGAAATTCGTGAAAAATATAGTTTGCAAAACAATTTAAAATTACTTGCTTCTTCCATCGCGTGCAAAAAGCTTGCAAGCGGGGCAAACACTGTTCTTGTTGATATAAAATACGGGGTTGCTTCTTATGTTCAAACATATGAATCTGCTTTAAAATTGGCTAGCAATTTAAAATACATTTTTAGAAAAAATCATGTTAAGTGCATCATATTTATAACGCGAACTTTGCACACTGTTGGAGAAGGCATTGGGAACGCCATTGAAGTTGCTGAGGCCATTGATGTTTTGCGTGGCAAAAAATGTTTGTTAAGAGATATGGCTGTTATGCAAGCGTATGAAATGATAAGAAGCGCCAACAAGCACATTTCAAAACAAGATTTATTAGACATGATAAACGCAGTGCTCGACACTGGCGAGGCATACAAAAAGTTTTTGCAAATTGTGGAATATCAACACGGGGATGTTTCTGCAATTGAAAATAATAGAGTGTTTACTCCACAAAAATCGATTGCTTTTAAAGCCACAAAAAACGGATATGTTTATAATATTGATATTGATAATTTGGGTGAAATTGTTAGCATTGTTTGCAAACTTACAAATGACAATAGCACTGCCATAAAAGTTCAAGTTAAAACGGGCGATTATGTACACGCGGGCGATACTATGCTTACAATTTATTGTCAGGATAAAAAATATTTAACTGCTTTTAACGATTACATTTTGCACAGCATAAATTTAACCACAGTTAAAATTGAAGATGAGCCATTGGTTAGAAGGGTTATTAGATAATGAAATTTATTGTTAAATCGCTTGAAGAAACCAAAAAAATTGCAGTAAATTTTGCCAAAGAAATTAAGGCTGGAGATGTTGTAATTTTAAATGGAGATCTTGGAGCGGGCAAAACTACTTTTACGCAATTTGTTTTGCATTATTTAGGTGTTAAAGATGTTGTTAATAGCCCAACATTTTCAATAATAAAAAGTTATAACGGCAAGTTTAAATTTTATCACATAGATGCATACAGAATTAATTTGGATGAGGCGATTGAATCAGGCTTTGATGAAATTTTAAACGAGGCAAACGCTGTGTTTTTTATAGAGTGGGCAGAAAATATTTCGGCGCTTATTCCTGTTACACATAAAACCATTAATATAAAATTTGTAAACGATACAACGCGTGAAATAAGCATCAATTAAGGTGGGTATGAATCGTTTGATATTAAACACTTCTAATAGCGATTTAACCATTTTGTTAGATAAAAATGGTAAACTTTTTTCGTGCATATTAAACTCAAAATCTCATCATAATGAAACCATGTTAACAGCTATTGATGAATTGCTAAAACAGCACAAACTAGAGATAAGCAAAATAGATGAATTTGGCATAGTAACTGGGCCTGGTTCTTTTACGGGAATTAGAGTGGGAATTGCAACTGTTAAGGCTTTTAGAGATGCGCTAAATGCAAAAGCAAAAGGCATTAATAATTTGGACTTGTTATTTAACTTGTCAGTGAGCCAAAATAAAAAAATTGATACTGTAGCAATAAAGGGCAGTGAAGATAGTTATTTTACTGCAAAAAAAATAAATAATGTTGTATATAAATTTGAAAGAAATTTAACAAAATCCGAACTAATTAATTTAACAGAAAATCCAATAGGTATGTATGCAGAAGGCGGAATTGAAAACGCATTTATCGTTAAATATGATGCGCAAATAATGCTTAAAACATATATAGATAGTGTCGATTTCACTTTAACGCCTGTGTATTATCAATTATCACAAGCGGAAAGAGAAAAACTAAAAAAGGGCAAAATAGAAATTAAAAATTTTGTTAAAGCGGATACTGAAAAAGTAACAGAAATTGAACAAAATTCCATTGCCGTTAATACGCTATCAAAAGATGAAATTTTAAAAATTATAAGCGATAAAAACTATAAAATTTTTGTCTGCAAATTTGATAATGTTGTGGTGGGTTTTGTAATTGTGCAAATCACTGACGAAGTGAACATTGTAAGCATTGCTGTTGAAAAAGATTTTAGAAATTTTGGCATTGGAACTAGGTTAATAAAAGAGGTTGAAAATTTTACAAAAAGAAAGAAATTTTCCACCATAAGTTTGGAGGTTAGCGAAAGCAACATAACCGCATATTTGCTTTATAAAAAATGCGGGTTTGTTGTAAGGCGAACACGTAAAAATTATTATGCCGATAACAGTAATTGTTTTGAAATGATAAAAAATGTTTAGTTGTAATCATCGGGTAAATCATTTAACAAAAGTAAGTTATCATTTTTCTTTAAAAGTTTAAAGTGAACTTTGGCATCGTCCAAAGTTTTTTCTATGTAAATCACCGCTTTATGTTCAACACTGTTTAATCCAGCTAAAATTGCATTTTTGTTATGCTCGCCAACCACAATCACATAATTGCAAAATTTTAGCATCGTGCCAAGTTTAAAATTTAAATAAAATTCATTTTTGCCACCTTCAATAATGCCTGGCGTTACAACCATCTTTTTGTTTGGCAAAGCGGATAAAACTTTTAATGCCTGATAAGCGCTGGATAGCGAACAGTTGTAACTATCATCTAAAATGTTTATGTGCGTTTTAATTAATTCCAATCTGTGCGGTGTAAATTGCAAATTTTTAATGGTGTTTAAAATGTTATTGTCATCCACTTTTAAATAAACTGCCAGGGCAGAGGCCAAACATATGTTTAAAACATTGTGCTCGCCTAACAATTTTGTGGAAAGGTTGTAGGATTTGCTGTTTAAATGCAAATTAAAATTTGTTTGATAGTCAACAATTTTTACATCATCGGCGTAAACATATGCATAATTATAAATTGATGCAGAAAGTTTATTTCCGGTGTAATCATTTAGCATTCGAAAGGTGTAAAGATTGTCAATGTTAAAAACGCACGTTTTGAATTCTAAATAATCACTCAATTCCTTTTTTGTGTTGTAAATATTTTCAATTGTTTTAAAACTTTCAAGATGCTGTGGGCTAACTGTTGTTACAATACCATAATCTGCACCAAAAATTTCACACAAAGTTTTTACATCGTCTTTTTTTCTTGCGCCATATTCCAAAATAATGTAATCAACCATTAAATTGTTTTCGTTTAAAAATTTGCTTATGCCAAGTGGCGTGTTGTAACTTTTGGGCGTTACCAAAACTTTGTATTTTGTTTTTAACATTTCAAACAAAATGTTTTTAACACTTGTTTTGCCGTTACTACCTGTTATGGCAATAATTTTTGCTGGCGAGTTTTTAAGTTTTTCTTGCGCCATTTTTATAAATTTACGATTTTTTATTTTGTCATAAATGTTTACAAAATTTGCCACAACTGGCAAAAACAACATTATAATTGTGGAAATAATCGCACCATAAACAAAGAGTGAACAAACAAACAAGACTAATATAGATATAACATATAAGCGTTTTAATTTTGCAGTGTAGTTAATTGGCGTTTTGTTTTGTTTTATTAAAGTTAAATGAAATATTATGCTTATTAATGTAACAACGCTTGTTAAAAATATGTTTAAAAAATTGTTGTCGTATATAATGTTTATAACTAGCATTAAAACCGCAAACAAAACAAACCAAAATTTTAATTTAAAAAATTTGAAATATCTGCTGGATTGATAATCCTTTAATTGAAAGATGTGCAAATATTTTTCAATTAAAATTGAATTTAATAAGAATATAAAAAAGTTAATTAAACTTATAATCATTTTAAAAATTCAACCACCGCATTGTTAAACAACGCACTTTGTTTTAAATATGCAAAATGGTCGCTATCCGTTACAATTAGCCTTGCGTTGTTTTGCTTTTTTAACCTTTTTGCAATCCACAATTTTGTTTCAAAATCTCGCTTGCCCCAAAACAAAAGCATAGGGCAGTTAAAGCGCATTATGTTTTTGTAATTTGTATTTACAACATTCTTAAAAGTTTGTTTGTTTACATAAGGCAAATTTTTATAGTCCGCGGATGCAATATTGTTAAATAAATATTTAAATTTTTTGTTAGATAATAAAATTTTATTGTTGTATTGTTGGATACGCTTAAAAATGTTATTTTTTTTAGGCCCAGCGCCACCAGTTACAACAATTTTTGTAATTTTAATTTTTTGTTTTAATAGGCAAGCAATTCTAAAACCAAAACTATGGCAAACAACAACAACTTCATTAATGTTGTGCGCTTTTAAAATGGAAAAAACAAGTTCACAATAAATGTCGTTATCCCAAACCATATTTGTTTTAAAAATTGTTGGCATAGTGATTGTGATAATGTTAAATTTTTGTTTTAACAAATTGATAGTTTGTGTAAACGAAAATTTATTACCTCCCCAACCATGCAAAAACAAAATTGTTTGTGTAGTGTCTGTTTTTTTGTAAAAATCATAATCCACAACTTCGCTGTTAAATAAAAAATTCATAACTAAATATATGTAATAATTTGTAGAATAATGTAAAATTTTAAATTAAATTTTCATAAATAATGTTATGAAAAAATTATGTGTTGTTTTTGGTGGGGCTAGCACCGAGCATGATATATCAATTATAACAGGCATGCAGTTAGCAAAAAATTTAAAGCAAAAATATGATTTAGTTAAAATCTATTTTGGACTGGATAACAAATTTTATTTGTCAGATAAGGCGGAAGATATTGCCTTTTTTAAAGATAAGCAAAAGTTAAATTTAAAGCCGTTAATTTTTTATGATGGTGCGGTGTATTTAGAGCATAAATTTAAAAAACTTTTTGATGTTGAATGCGTTATAAATTGTTGTCATGGCGGACTGGGGGAAAACGGGGATTTATCCGCATATTTTAACCTTAACAAAATTAAATGCACTTCCGCCTCCGCGCTTGCCGCGCACATTGCGATGGATAAACACCTTGCAAAAGAACTTTTAAATGGTGTCGTGCCCACAATTAAGGGAATGTTGGTTACTCGCAATAATTTGGAGGATGCAACAAAAGTTATTAACAAAAAGTTTAGTAAAAACCTTATTGTTAAGCCAAATTCGCTAGGCTCAAGCATTGGGGTAAAGGCATGCGATAAATCCAATTACATAGAACAAATAAATGCCATTTTTGAACTTAACGATAATGCCCTTGTTGAAGAGCGTGTGGTGGACATTTTGGAGTATAATCAAGCCTGCTTTAAGGATGGCGAAAATTTGGTGCTTAGCGTTATAGAAAACCCATTAACAAAATCTAACTACCTAACTTTTGAAGATAAATACATGCACAAATCCGGCAAGGGTGAGGACCGCATTATCCCTGCCGAAAT
>CANQZB010000071.1 GCA_947628195.1 uncultured Clostridia bacterium
ATTCCGTGCTCATAGCGCTTCTATCCACGGACAAATAGTTGGCAAGTTCGGTTTTGTTAAAGGGAATTTCAAAATATGGCGAGCCTGCTTGGTTGGACATCTGCGAAAAATATGAATACAACTTATCCCTTATGCTCTTTTTGGACATGTGCGTAAGTTTTTCAGTTAGTTCCACATTTCTCATTGCAAGCATTTGCATTAATCTTTTAACAACCATCTCGTGCCTTTTGCATTTGTTATCGCACGGGGTTATTAGGCGATGCTTATTCATAAACATCACTAGGGTTTTTTCGCTGGCAATTAGGCTATCCTTAAAAACGCTTTCGCCCGCATAGGCGGATTCAATGCCATAAACATCACCCAACTGCAAGCGCATCAAAATCGATATATTGCCCAGTGTGTCCACATGCTCCACAATGGCTGTGCCTTTTAGGATAATTGGCAGTTCTTCAATGTTCTCCCCCTGCCTAATTATTGGCTGATTTTTTAAAAAAACTTTGAATTTTGTGCTAAAGCAATGCATCATTGCTTGGCAATCTGCCTCGCTAATTCCGTTAAATATTTGCGTGCCAGATAATTCTTTAAAATGTTCCATTTTTGCCCTCTTTTGTTGTAAAAACAACAATATTTACATTTTCATTTTAGTATAATGGAGTTGTAAAGTCAAACAAATGGGGGTTGCTTTACTAAACAAAAAGGAGAAAACATTATGAAAGTTATTAAAAGAGATGGTCAAGAAGTTCCATTTTTATCAGACAAAATTAAAATTGCTGTAACAAAAGCAAATTTGTCTGTTGACGATGTTTCTAAAAGGCTTAACGATGCCCAAATTGAGAACATTGTTCACCAAGTTGTTGCCCAGTGTGAAGATATGGGCAGGGCTGTTAGCGTGGAAGAAATTCAAGATAAAGTTGAATTTGCCATTATGAAGGAAGGCGCTTATGAAGTTGCCAAAAATTACATTACATATAGATACAATCGTCAGCTTGCGCGCCAAGCCAACACAACTGATAAGCAAATTTTGTCGCTTATAGACTGTAATAATGAAGAAGTAAAGCAAGAAAATAGTAATAAAAATCCAACTGTAAACAGCGTTCAACGCGATTATATGGCAGGTGAAGTTAGTAAGGACTTAACCAAAAGGTTTTTATTGCCAGAGCATATTTGGAAAGCGCATGAGGAAGGCATAATTCACTTCCACGATGCCGACTATTTTGCACAGCGCATGCATAATTGCGACCTTGTAAATCTTGAAGATATGCTTCAAAACGGCACGGTTATTTCCACCACTATGATAGAAAAACCACATTCTTTCTTAACCGCTTGCAACATTGCAACTCAAATTGTTGCGCAAGTAGCGTCTAGCCAATATGGCGGGCAAAGCATAAGTTTGGCTCACCTTGCCCCATTTGTAGATGTTTCTAGGCAACGCATTAAAAAAGAAGTTTATAACGAGCTTATGGAAGCCTGCGGAAAGGTTGACGAAGCCTTGTTGAACAAAATAACCGAACAGCGCGTAAGAAAAGAAATTAAAAGCGGTGTTCAAACAATTCAATATCAAGTAATAACACTTATGACAACCAATGGCCAAGCACCGTTTGTAACCGAATTTTTGTATCTTGGCGAAGCCAAAAATGAGCGCGAGCGTGATGACCTTGCCATGATTATTGAAGAAACTTTGTTACAGCGTTATCAAGGTGTTAAGAATGAAAAAGGCGTTTATATAACACCTGCCTTCCCAAAAATTATTTATGTTTTGGAAGAAGATAACATTCACACCGATAGCAAATATTATTATTTAACCGAACTTGCCGCAAAATGCACTGCTAAACGCCTTGTTCCTGACTATATTTCTGAAAAGAAAATGAAGGAATTAAAGGAAGGCAACTGCTTCCCTGTTATGGGTTGCCGAAGCAATTTAAGCCCATGGAAAGACGAAAACGGAAATTACAAATTCTATGGTCGCTTTAACCAGGGCGTTGTTACAATTAACCTTGTTGATGTGGCACTTTCCAGCGGTGGGGATATGAACAAGTTCTGGAAAATTTTTGACGAACGCTTAAACCTTTGCTACGAAGCCTTAATGTGCCGACACAACAGGCTTAAAGGCACAGTAAGTGATGTTGCCCCTATTTTGTGGCAACACGGCGCAATTGCAAGGCTTAAACCGGGCGAAAAGATAGATAAATTGCTTTATGGTGGCTATTCTACAATATCGCTTGGCTACGCCGGGCTTTATGAATGCACCAAATATATGACGGGCAAATCTCACACCGACCCAGAAGCAACGCCTTTTGCGCTCAAAATTATGCAATATATGAACGAAAAATGCACTCAATGGAAAAAGGAAACCACAATCGGCTTTGGCATTTATGGCACTCCGTTGGAAAGCACAACTTACAAGTTTGCAAAATGTTTACAAAAGCGTTTTGGCATTATTCCTGGTGTTACAGATAAAAATTACATTACAAACAGTTATCACGTTCATGTTACCGAGCACATAGACGCGTTCTCTAAACTTAAATTTGAAAGCCAATTCCAAGCACTTTCAACCGGCGGAGCAATAAGCTATGTTGAAGTGCCAAATATGCAAGATAATATTGAGGCCGTTTTGCAAGTTATGAGGTTTATTTACGATAATATTATGTACGCCGAACTTAACACTAAATCCGATTACTGCCAAGTTTGCGGATACGATGGCGAAATTATGATTCAAGACGATGAAGACGGCAAACTTATTTGGGTATGCCCAAATTGCGGGAATAAGGACCAAACTAAAATGAACGTTGCAAGGCGCACTTGCGGTTACATTGGTAGCCAGTTCTGGAACCAAGGCAGAACACAAGAAATTCGCGATAGAGTTTTACATTTATAAATTTATTTCTCTTTTTGATAAAAGAGAAACAGAAAAACATGTATTTAGTGCCACATATTGTGGCACTAAATGATATGTCTTTTTGTTACTTTTTGGTCACAAAAAGTAAAAAGGATAAATATGAATTATGGCAATATAAAATATAACGATATAGCGAATGGCGAAGGCGTAAGAACTTCGCTGTTTGTTAGCGGGTGCACGCACCATTGCAAGAACTGCTTTAACCCAGAAACATGGGATTTTAACTATGGCAAGCCGTTTACAAAACAGGTTGAAGATGAAATTATTGCATCTTTAAAGCCCGATTTTATTAATGGGCTAACGCTTTTATGTGGCGAGCCAATGGAAATTGTTAATCAGCAAGCCTTGCTCCCTTTTGTAAAGCGAGTTAAAGCGGAATATCCTAACAAAACAATTTGGTGCTATTCCGGCTATTTGTTTGATGAAGAACTGCTTGGCGAAAGCCGTGCACACGGACCAAACACAATGGAATTGTTGAGTTATGTAGATGTTTTGGTTGACGGCGAATTTAAACAAGATTTAAAAGACATTACATTAAGATTTAAAGGCAGTAGTAATCAACGCGTTATAGATGTTAAAGAAAGCCTTAAACAAAACAGAGTTGTGCTTTCCCCTTATAACGAAAAACGCAAAGGTATTGTGGATAAAATGCTAAATTTAAATGAAAATAAACAATCTTTGGCACAATAAAAACCGCAAAATGCGGTTTTTTTAATGTTGACAAGTTTTAGCCTGTGTGCTATAATAAATATATGAGCAAGGTAAAAATTTTAAAAAAGCCACGTAAAGGCAAAATTACATATAAAAAACAGGCAAAAAATTCGGCAAAAAATAATATTCAAGCGCAAAATATTTATGCAGAGAAATATTTGCAATTTTATGACGATATTAAAACGCCAAGCCGAAAAAATGACTGGTAAATTATTAAAAAATTCACAATTATTGTGAATTTTTTATTATTTTTATTTATTTTTAGGTTTTTTGTTAATTTTAATTATTTTTTTAATTTTTTATATTTATTTTATTATTTTTAGTGTTTTTTATTTGAATTTTTTAATTTTTTATTGATTTTTCATGTGTTTTTTTAATTTTTATTAATTTTTAATTAATTTTTTCAACATTTTTTTTAATTTTTTATTAATTTCTTTGCTTTATTTTCAATTTTTTTGTGTTTTTTGTTTATTATAAAAGAAATTAAAAATAAAATTCCGCAAACAACAAACGTAATTCCCAAGCAAACTAAAATGCAATTCGCCTTATTTGCCACGTTGTAATAAATAGTAATTTCCCTATTTAAATTATCTTTATCCACAATCCAGGTGTGGTAATATTTGCCATCAGATTTTGTAATATAGTCAGCATCGCTATGCTCGCGCCTTAAATCCGATGCAATGGTATAAAGCAATTCACCATCGTTTTCAAGCATTAAATTTGGATATTTTTCAGTAAAATATTCAATTACATTGTCATACAACGCACTAAAACCTGCATAAACAGTCGTTCCGGTTTGATACACTTTGCTGTAAAAGAAATGTTTTTCTTCCTTCATTTTTATTTCGTTTGCATTGTCCATGCCGTAAGCGGTGCGATAAACGCTAACATCTCTAAACCTTAAACCTATTACAAAATTGTCCCCACTCCATGTATCGCCAACAATATTAAAGTTTTTGTAGGCCTTTCTTAAATCTAAAATTTCTTCTTCCGTGGTGTTTTCATCCGCCAATGCCAAACGGCTTAAAATACTGTTATTTAATTCATCTGCCACAAGGTTGGCGCGAATTAACGCCTGCTCTGCAACATCATTTTTAAAGGTTTGCAAATCATAACCCGCTTCAAGCACAGCTTTGCTATCCAATTCCGCATACACGAGTTCATCTACCGTGCCATCTGCGTTTGTTAAAACCATACTTCTAACATTTCCGCACGCAGAAAAACTGAATGTCACAAAAACAAGCACCAACATAAATATTGTTTTTAACAATTTGTTTTTCATTTAACTTATTATAATATATTTTTATAAAAATTTATCTATTATCTTAAACATTTTAAAAAAATTTACTGCAAAATGCAGTAAATTTTGTTTATTCTTCTGTGTTAGTGTCAGTTCCTTCGGTTTTTTCTGCGATATTTTCTGCCAAAACTGTTTCGTTTGCGCCAACTGCGTTTTCAGCACCGCCTTCCTCAATCGGTTCGGTAGTTTCCTCTTCTGCATCACGCGGAACGATTGCGACGCTAACAACCTTATCGCTTGCGCTAACTTTCATAAGCCTTACGCCTAAACTTGTTCGAGATAACAAACTTATGCTATCAACATGAGTCCTTATCATAACGCCATCGGTGTGGTGTTTTTCTGCCTGGGGATCGAATATGAGGACATCCGGGTG
>CANQZB010000072.1 GCA_947628195.1 uncultured Clostridia bacterium
ATATATGCCCCAAAACAACTGAAAAGCCAGCTACATACAAAGCAATTTCCGCATTACAGCCAAGGTGCCCGAATGTTAAATAAGCAACCAAACAAGGCAAAACGCCTTTTAGCATATCAAAAACAAAGGTAAAAATGCCCGGCCAAAAGCCAAATGTTCGCCAAGTGTTTAGCGTGCCAGGGTTTCCGCTACCAGATTTTGTTATGTCGCCTTTTAAAACGCGCGAAATTACGCGAGCAAAATTAATGTTGCCTATAAAATAACTAATTACCCCTAATAGAATATAATAAAGATACTGCATATCTACTCTTTTGCTTTATATTATCACACTTTAAAATTTAAAGCAAATAAATTTGTTTTGTTATTTTTATTTAACAAAATTTTATTAAAATATATAAAAAACTCATTTAGAATGAGTTTTTATTTTAATTTTCGCCTTTATTTTTAAACTGAATCTTTATAGGTGTGCCTGTAAAGTTGAATGCTCTGCGCAAATTGTTTTCTATATAGCGCATATAAGAGTTTTCAATTAATTCGGCATTATTACAATAAATATTGAATGTTGGCGGGCAAACCGCAATTTGCTTGCCAAAAATAATTTTAATTTTGCGCCCATTTTTTGCTGGTGGCTCATTTACGCTTATTGCGTTGGTTAAAACATTGTTGAACAAGGCCATAGGAATCTCTCGCCTTGCGTTTGCGTAAACTTTATCCACCATTTCCATAATTTTGGTTATGTTTTTGCCATTTACCGCGCTTGTGTAAAGAGTTACATAATATTTCATAAACGCAAGGTCAACTTCAAATTGATGTTCAAATGCTTTGCGCTTTTCTTCACTTTTTTCAATTAAATCCCACTTATTTACAACAATAACACTTGGCTTAAATTGCTCGTGAATAAGGCCGGCTATTTTAACATCTTGCTCGGTTATGCCCTCGCTTGCATCAATAACAAGCACCGCCACATCGGCGCGCTCTATTGCGTTTAAACTGCGAATTACACTATATCGCTCAATGCTATCTGGCTCTATTTTAGATTTGCGCCTTAACCCGGCAGTATCTATTAAACAATATTCCTTGTTGTTCCATTTAAATGGGCTATCTATTGCATCGCGCGTGGTGCCGGCAACCGAACTTACAACCATCCTATCCTCACCCAAAAGGCGGTTTGTGATGCTAGATTTGCCCGCATTTGGCTTGCCCACTAACGCTATTTTAATTTGATTTGCATTTTCGCTTGTATCCACCTTTTTTAAGTGCTTTACAATTTCATCAAGTAAATCGCCCACTCCTTTGCCATGTTCGGCAGAAATACCTATCGGCTCACCCAAGCCCAATTCGTAAAACTCATAAGTTTTTTCTTGCTCATTATTGTCTAACTTATTAACAGCCACAATTTTAGGGGCCTTTGCTCGGCGCAGGTAATTTGCAACTTCAATATCGTCATGCGTTATGCCTTCACGCCCATCTACAAACAGCACAATAACGTCTGCCAACTCAACCGCAAGGTTGGCTTGCTCTAAAATGCGTTTGTTAATTTCATCTGTTTTGTTAAAATCCAGCCCGCCAGTATCCACAATTTGAAAGTTAAATCCGCACCATTCGGCGTTGGCAAAAATTCTATCCCGCGTTACACCCGGAATATCCTCTACAATGCTAATTTTACTGCCGGCAACTTTGTTGAAAAATGTGGATTTGCCAACATTCGGCTTGCCAACAATAGCCACTAATGGAATTTTACTCATAGTGTTATTTTAACACAAAATTCTTTTATTTTCAATAATTTTAACTAAATTTTTAAAACTGATATTGACAAATTGGCTAAGTTATGTTAACATCTGGCTATTAGGAGGAATTTATGAAAAAATTTAATAAGAACAATGGCCTTCAAACTGAGAATGAAAAGTTTGTTAAAAAATTTAACTCAACGGAACAATCCGAATACGAAAGGTTTGTTAAAAATTTTAATTTAATTGATCAATTATATAGAAATCAAGGCTTATCCCCCGAAATAATGCTTGTAGTTTTAAATGATCATTTAGATCAAATTTATAAATTTATTAAATTGCACGAACACAGCAGATATTCAATTAAAGCAAAAGAACTTTACTGCGAAATGGCTGACTATATTAAAGATTTAAAACAAGAAAACATTTATTAAAATTATTTTCTGCATTTGTTGCAAGTTAAGCACTTTGGGTGCTTAACTTTTTTTATTATGTAAATTACGGCAAGCAAAATTATTGTTGCAACAACTATTGTTATTATTGGGTAAATTATTCCGTTTGTTATGCCCTGATAGAAAATGAAACTAATTAAATAAGCAGTTGTTAGTTGGCTAATTATTGCAAACCACATATAGAATGTGCCAACCTCCCTTTTTAAAACTGCTAGGTTGGAAACGCATGGGCAATACAAAAGCGTAAACACTAAAAATGAAACCGCGCTGGCAGTATTGAAATGCACCACACTTGTTGCGACGGTTAAGCTGGCAATTAACGCCGTGTTTGATGCTACATTATTACTAATGCTCAATGTGGAAACTATTAATTCCTTTGCCATAATACCAACAATTAGCGCGGTTACAATTCCGGCAGAATTTAACCCAATTGGTGCAAACAAAAATGCAAGTTTTTCGGCAAAGAAATATAGTATGCTGTCAGTTACAATTTCGGTGTAAGACAAACTAAATGTTGTATGAGTTAATATCCAAACAATTATGCCAACAGAAAGCACCACCCCAAACACGCGGGAAACAAAATCTTTTGCATTAATTTTGCTAACGGTGCAAATATGCTTCACGTCAATTCCGCGCAAAGCAGGAAATTCCAGCATTAAATTACTAGTTTTATTTTTTAAAATTGTTTTGTTCAAAATTAGCGCCATAGTTAGCGCTGTTGCAAGGCCTAAAAGATATAAGCCAACCACAACAAAATAAGCCTTTGCGCCAAAGAATGCGGAAGCAGTAATTACATAAACGGGTAGCCTTGCCATACAACTGATGTAAGGGTTGATTAATGCGGTTTTAATTTTTAAATTTTGGTTATCTGCATTGCGAGATGCAACAGTGGACATTGTGTTGCACCCCAGCCCCATTAAAATGATATAAATAGATTTCCCGTTAAGCCCAAAAAGAGATAAAAAATCGTCCATAATAAAACTAAGGCGCGCAATAAGTCCGCTATCTTCTAGCAGTGTTAAGAATACAAATAACAAGCACACTTGCGGAAGAAATGATAGCACTGTGTTTATTGAACTGAATACCCCGTTTTTAAAAAATTCTATCAGCCAAATATTGCTTGTGGTGGAATATAAAAAATTTAAAATTGGCGTTATTATAATTTTGTTTAAAACTAAAATTAAAAAGTCGCTGATTAATGGCCCAACCGCAAAAAAAATTATGTAAATTGAAAGGAAGAAAAACAACAAAAACGCAGGGAACAAAATATAAGGTTTTAACAAAAATTTATCTACACGGCTTGCCCCATAAACATAATCCTTTTTTGTGTGCACTGCAGTAAATAAAATTTCATCAATGTAACTATAACGCGCAGATACAATTTGAGGGTTAAGTGATTTTATAAATTCAATTTGTTCAATATTTAAATCGTTAAAAATTCCATTAAAGGCTTTAATTATTTTTTCGCTGGGCAAATTATACTTTGTTTTTACAAGGTTAATAAATTTATTTAAATAATCCGGCGCTTTGCTAAAATTTGTTAAATTTTTATTAAAATTTTCAAAATTTAGGCTAATTTCACAATTTTTTTGTTGTTTTTTGCCTATTTTTTTTAAATTTTTATTTTTTTCTTTAAGTTTTATATTTTTAGCGTTTATAATTTCGGCATCAAAATATTTGTTAATTTTATCAATTTCAATGCTGTTACCCTGCTTTAAAAAGTAATCGTAATTATTAATTAATAGTTTAAAATTTAAACCCAGTTCTTGCATTTGAACTGCAAGATATAAATTCCTTCTTAAGCAATTTGCATCTGCCAAAAATATGCGCAAGTCAGCGGTGGATAAAATCATATTTTTGCTAACTTCTTCTTCAAAAGAAAAAGTATTCATTGAATAAATTCCGGGTGTGTCAATGAACTCAACTTTTTTATTTTCCACCGTTATTGTTTTTCGCTTTTCCTCCACCGTTACACCGTGAAAATTGCCAGTGTGTTCGTTGGATTTTGTAAGGCTATTAAACAGTGTGGATTTGCCAACATTTGGGTTGCCTATTATTAAAACTTTATACATAATTTACCATTATAGATTTTGCAATTTCATCCTTAATTGTAAAACAAGTAGAATTAAAAAACACAAGCAAAGTTTTTTTAAAACTGCTTTTGTTTTTAACAATTATTTTACTGCCCACTAAAACGCCAAGTTCCATTAAGCGTAGGCTTGTCTTTTCATCATCGGAAATTATATCTTTAACAACGCATTCGGTGTTTAGTTTAACATCTAACAAACTCATATTTAAATGTATTAGAACATTAAAAATTTTATTACTTAAAGCAATAAAAAACAGGCTTAAGCCTGCTATTCTTTTATTAATGTTATTTGAGTGTTAACTTTTAATTCTTTTTTTAAAAAGTTAATCTTTTCTCCGTCCATTGTAAATGGTGCGTTGGAGTGATTTTCTATTTTAATATTGCCTGCATCCATAACTATAACGTTTTTACTTTTTCTAACAGACCTTATTCCAAAGAAGAAAAGTTTAAAGAAATTAATAAATCCGCCAAGGCCGTTGGTCTTTTTAACAAGCACCAATTTAACACGATTGTTAGATAGATTTTCACCTTTATTTAAACTAAAACCGCCAGCATATTCGCTGTTTATTAACATGCAATAAATAAATTTGCCATGAATATTGCGGCCATCTGCCGTTATAGTTAAAGGCAAGGATTTAAACTTAAACGCATATTTCATTGCGTTTAAAAAGTAAGCAAACCTGCCAAACTTTTTCTTTGCCTTGTTGGTTGCAGAATAAGTGGATTTTGTTAAATACCCCGTTGCTAGCGAATAAGAAATGTATTGTTTCCCATCAAACATTAAATCATAGTTAATTGTGTTAAGCCTTAACAAGCAATCTATGGCTTTATCTACATTGCTTGGAATATGCAGAGATTTTGCCACATCGTTGCAAGTGCCGAACGGCAAAATTCCAATTAAAGGTGTATGCCCACTTTTAATTACGCCATTTATAACTTGATGCAAAGTTCCATCT
>CANQZB010000073.1 GCA_947628195.1 uncultured Clostridia bacterium
AGCACCACGAACTTCATAGTTTTGCCAGCGATGCTTATTTCGGCATCCTCGTATAGCCTAGTTGACTAGGATACTGCGCCTTCTTTAAGAATAAACCTTAATTAAAAAGTTTATCTATATAAATATATTAGCACATTTAAAAAAGTTTGTCAAGTGTCTGCGATTTTTTTTAAATGCAATAAAAAAGGCGGATTTTTATGTCGTTGCGAGGAGAATTCCTTTCTGATTGTGGGATTGCCACAACGTCACAAACTGCACCTTTGCTAGTTTGCAAGGTGTTGCAAACATAAGCCTAGGCTAGTTTGTTCCTTTCCCCTTCAAAACAACAAGTTGTTTTGTGGGGTCCCCTTAAAATAGCGTTCCTTCGCAATGACATTTTGAGTTTGATATGCTTAAAGAATGTCATTGCGAGCAAAAATTACCATGATTTTTGTGTGGCAATCTCAACCTCTAAAAGAAAAACAGCATAATTAGGCTTAAAAGTATTAAGTAAATTGAAAAATAGAATAGGCGATTTTTGTTAACCATTTTTAGCATTAATTTTATTGAAATTATGCCAAATATAAACGAAGTTATAAGCACAATAAATATGCCCAGCCAGTTTACTGTTAGGTTGGTGGATATTAGTTTAACGCCCTCGTAAACCGCACTTGCCAAAATTATTGGGATGCTCATTAAAAAACTAAAATCTAACACTTCTTGCTTGTTTGCACCTGCCAGCATTCCACACACGAGTGTAGACCCACTGCGCGAAATTCCCGGCAGTAGCGCAAGGCCCTGGGAAAGCCCCATAAGCACAGAGGCTTTTGGGCTTATCTTTTTGTCGCTCTCACGCTTAAAATCTGCCAAAACCAAAAAGAATGCAGAAATTAAAAATCCCCAAATTAGCGTTTTTGTGGAAAAACTTTGTTCAAACAAATTTTTGAATAGCAAAAATATTATTACAGTTGGGATTGTGGCAAAAATAAGGTTTAAATATAGTTTTCTATCCTCACTTTTTCCCAATTTTTTGTGTTTAAAAACACAGCCCACATCGCACCCGAACTGGCAAAACAAGCCTGCCAAACGCTTTCTGTAACAAAAAACAACGGCAAACAGCGTGCCCAGATGCGCAACAACACTTAAAAACAGAAGGTTGTCCAGTTCAAAAAGCGAGCCAAACAGCACAATATGCCCGCTAGATGAAATTGGCAGAAATTCGGTTAAACCCTGTATAAAGCCTATTAAAATATATTTTAAAATGTTCATCAATTTAATATATTTTTTAATTGGCAAAAATAAAACAATATAATAAAAAAGTGCATTGCGCACTTTTAAAGGAATTTTTAAATTTCAACATTATATTCTGGCTGGCAAGTATTTTCGCTTGTTTCTACACTTGGGGCAAGGGAATGATTGTGTTCGCGTGCATCCTCAGGCGTTGTTGTGTTAACTTTTGCGTTTTCTTGTTTGCCAGTTTTTGAATATGCTTCATAAATTGAAGCATAGTTTTCGGCGGAATAATTATTATCCTTATACAACAACTTAGAAGTATAGTTAAGCCATTGTTTAGTTAAAAAGTTCCATTCAGTTAGCATAGGGAACAAAACTGCGCCAAAACCTAAAGTGAACACCCAAATTAGCATCATAACAAAAAATGTGGCCATGGTTGCAAGGCAGTCTAACGCAATTGTTAGTCCGCTTACAATTCCGCTTAAAAATTTTAAACCCTTTTTTGGTGCGGACAACTTTTTATTTTTATGCTCCATTTCTTTAGCGTTTAACAAAACTTGTTCAAGCGCCTGTTTTGCGCGCTCGTCTTCCAATTGACCTGCCTTAAGTGCAGTTAATAGCATTTCGGCTGGGGCAATTTTCTTTTGCGCTGTTCGTTTAGAATAGGTTTCATTTACTGTTTTAATATAATTGTTTAATTCGTTTTCCAATTCAACATATTCACTTGCAGAAACATTGTTATGCAAAACAACATTTTCATTTGTGGTGGTTGGTGAATTTGTTCCTGCACTGGTTTTAGCATTGGATATGGTTTTTTTTATTAAATTCATAATTTCTCCTTAGCAAATTTCAAAGTTATAATAACACACAAATAAGAACTTGTCAATACTCTTTTTTTAATTTTATTGAAAGAATAACAATTAAAACCGCAAACAAAACTGCAAATAAAAATGCAAACAAAACTAAAAAACCTCTAAAAAGAGGTTTTTAAAATATTGGAGGTCGTTTATTTTTTTGTTTCAAAGTATCCTATGCAGTCTGCTACTTCATCCAGCTCATTCATTATCTTTTCACCATCAGCATCGCAGTCATTATTCCACCATATATCAAAAGCGATGTCAAAAATATAATCCAACGCTTTTTTAATTTGCTTATCAGTGAAAGCTTGTTCATTTTTTAAAGCATCTAAAAGCAGTTTTGCGTGAGGGAGATATTTATCTTGCACTTTTTGAGAACACCCTTCTATTAATTTAATAAGGCTTTCTATAGTCGCTTTAAATGTTTCCGAGCCGTTTTTTAGGGCAGTTTCTTCATTTAAATCATTGTTTTTACCATTTTTAAGTTTTTTTATTGTTATTGCTTTTTGTAATAAATTCATAATTTCTCCTTTGTTTGTGTTAATATAACACGGAATTTGTGAGTTGTCAATATAGTTTGCCAAAACACTTGAAAAATTTTTTGCTTTGATGTAAAATATGTGGTGAATAGATACTAACTAGGAGTTCAAAATGAAATTAGGCGTGGTGGGGCTACCCAATGTGGGCAAAAGCACATTATTTAATGCAATTACAAAAGCTGGGGCGGAAAGTGCCAACTATCCTTTTTGCACAATAGAGCCAAATGTTGGCGTTGTTGATGTTGCAGATGTTAGGCTAAATAGGCTTGCTGAACTTTATCACACCAACAAAATTATTCCTGCGCAAATTGAATTTGTGGATATTGCCGGGCTTGTTAAAGGTGCAAGCGAGGGTGCCGGGCTTGGCAACAAATTTTTAAGCCACATTAAAGAAGTTGATGCCATTGTTCATGTTGTACGTTGCTTTAAAAATGATAAAATTATTCATGTTGAAGGCAGTGTGGACCCAATTAGGGATATTGAAACAATCAACATGGAACTAATTTTGGCGGATATAGATTCCGCACAAAAGCGCATGGATAAAATTAAGCGCACAGTGTTAGGCGGGGCAGCTGACCAACAAACGCAAAAAGAATATGAACTTTTAGTGCGGGTTTTAGATATTTTAAAGGCGGAAAAGCCAGTTAGAATTTTAAAATTTAGTGAGGAAGAAAAAAAGGTTGTTGACGGCTTCTTCCTAATCACCAGCAAGCCAATAATTTATGTTGCAAACACAAGCGATGAGTTAGACGATTTTCAGCGTGAAAATATAGAAAAAATTAGGCAAATTGCACTAACCGAGCAAGCAGAAGTAATTTCCCTTTGCGCCAAAACGGAAGAAGAACTTATTAATATGGCGCCAGAGGATAGAGAAATGTTTATGGCGGAACTTAACATAGACCACAGCGGGCTGGATAAACTTATTTCTGCAAGTTATCACCTTTTAGGGCTTATTAGTTTTATAACGGCGGGGGAAAAGGAAGTTCACGCGTGGACCATTCGCCGTGGCACACTTGCACCGCAAGCGGCAGGCAAAATTCACACCGATTTTGAGCGTGGCTTTATCCGCGCCGAAGTTATTAAATATGAGGATTTAATCACATTAGGTAGCACAACAGCGTGCAAAGATGCGGGCAAAATAATTTCCGCGGGGAAGGATTACGTTGTGCAAGATGGAGATATTATAGTGTTTAAATTTAATGTGTAACAATTAAAGGGGAGATATGCAAACACAAATAGAAACTGGTAAAACAATAAAAGAAATAGAAGTAGATTGGCATCAACATTTGTTTTGGTTGCGCTTTTTGCTTATTGTTTTTAACGTGTTTTTAATAGGTGCGGTGGTTGCCTTAATTTTGCTAATTAATCGCTGGTATATTTGGGTGATCGATGTTGCAATAATCGCTTTATGTTTTTATAAAAGCATAATGACAATGCACAATGCCAGCAAAACTCACAGCTATGAACTGTGCGAAAACGCAATTAAGCTTAATTCTATTTGGTACGAAGCCGTTATTGAACTCTCTTCAATTTACAAAGTAACATATAAACAAACTCTTTCCGATAAAATTTTTAAAGCGAACACACACGCCTTAATTTTGTATATAAAAGATAATGGATATTACAAAATAAAGTTGAAATATATTAAAGAAGACATAAACGAACTGGTTAACGATATAATGGAAAAAGCACTTTTGGCACGGGCAAAAAATAAAAGCACATAAGTGCTTTTTTATTTTGCTTTAATTAATAAATAATTTTTTTTGCCTTTTTTAAATAAAATGCCTTGCTTTAACTGCTGTTTGTTTATGCTTATTTGAAAATCTGTAACAATTTCGCCGTCCATACTAATTCCGTTTTGTTCAATTAATCGGCGTGCTTCACTTTTGGAATTAACAAATTTGGCGTTTAAAAGCAAATCTAACAAACCTATTTCTTGTTCGTTTAACAAAATTTCAAAGGTTGGGGCATTATCTTTATTAATAGTTTGGCTGTTAAACAAATTATTGCTCATCTCTTGCGCAAGGTTAGCATCTTGTTCGCCACGAATAAATTTTGTAATTTCATAAGCCAAGCGCTTTTTGCTTGCAACGATGTCGGCTTTTATCATAGTTCTAACTTCGTCCATTGGCAAATCTGTAAACAGTGCAAACATCATTTCAACGCAAGCGTCTGGCGTTTGATAAACTCCCTGATAAAAATCGTAGGCAGAAATTTTATTTTCGTCAATCCAAATTGCGCCCTTTTCCGTTTTGCCCATTTTTTTGCCTTCTGGGGTTAGCAAAAGTGGATTAGTTGCGCCTATCATTACACGATTTTGGCCATCAATAAAATTCATTTTTCTGCCAAGTTCAACGCCGGCAACAATGTTCCCCCATTGATCCGCTCCGCCATATTCAAGGTTACAACCATATTTTTTGTTTAGATATAAGAAATCGTAGGCTTGCATTAGCATATAGCCCATTTCAAAAAAGGTTAGCCCGCCTTCTTCAATGCGCTTTGCGTAAATTTCGTTAGTTATCATTTTATTTACATTAAAATGCACTCCAACATCACGCATAAAATTTACATAGTCATAACCCTTATA
>CANQZB010000074.1 GCA_947628195.1 uncultured Clostridia bacterium
TGGCGAAACTGGTGCCGGCAAAAGCATCATGCTAGATGCATTGAGTTTTGTTTTTGGTGGCCGTGCGGATAGAACTTTAATTCGTTCGGGCGAAAGCAAAATGAAGGTGGAAGCCGTGTTTACTTTGCTCACTGGCGCACAAAAACAGTTTGTGCTTGATGAAGTTGGCATAGATTGTGCTGATGAATTGTTTTTATCCCGAGAGTTAGATAGCACAGGCAAAAATGTGTGCAAAATTAATGGCGAACTTGTGCCACTAACCGCTGTTAAAAAAATATGTTTGCGCCTTGTGGATGTGCACGGGCAGAGTGAACATCTTGCCATTTTAAATAACGATTACCAACTGCAAATTATAGATTTATTTAGCAAGTCTGCCGAAGGCGTTTTGGCAGAACTTCGCACCAAAATTGACGAGTTAAAGTCGGTTGAAGCCGAAATTAAAGCGCTTGGCGGAAGCGAAGCGGAAAAACAAAATTTAATTGATTTATACACATATCAAATTAACGAAATAGAAAATGCAAAAATTGGCGAACAGGAATTTGAAAGCCTAACCGCCGAAAAAAAAGAGATGCAAAAATTTGAGCATATTAATGAAAACTTAAAAGCGTGCTACGAGGCATTAAGCAAAAATAATTTTGGCGAGTCGGCACAAAACCTAATTTATTCTGCAGTCAAAAACCTGCAACAGATAAGCGATATTAACGCGCACTATTTGGAACTATATAACCGCCTTAACAGTTTAAGTTTGGAGCTCGAAGATATTTCCAACACCGTGCACGCGGATTTAGTTAACAACGTTTTTGATGAAAACCGCTTCAATTACATAGACGAGCGCCTAGATTACATTAAAAGTTTGTTTAGAAAATATGGCGGGGATTATTCAGCCATGCGCGAATATTACTCTTCCACCGCAAATAAGTTAGATAATCTAATTAACAGTGCGGAAAAGCACGCCAAACTAACCGAACAAAAGCAAAATTTGTTAGCAGAAATTTTAAAAATTGAAAGTAAACTAACAAAAATAAGGGAAAAATCTGCCAACGAACTTTCCGCCCGCATTGGGGAAGAACTTAAATTTTTGGGCATGCCAAATGCGCGCATGTCGGTGGAATTTAGCCGCATCCCAGAAGAATATTCTTACACGGGTGCGGATAGGGTGGAATTTATGTTTTCTGCCAACCGCGGGTTTGAATTAAAGCCGTTAAACAAGGTTGTTTCGGGCGGGGAAATGAGCCGTGTTATGCTTGCCTACAAAATTGTTGTTGGCGGGGTGGATAACATTTCCACCATTGTGTTTGATGAAATTGATACCGGCCTTAGCGGAAACATTGCCAGCACAGTTGCCGAATATATGGCAAGGCTATCTAAGCAAAAACAAATTATTGCAGTATCCCACCTGCCACAAATTTGCGCCATGGCAGATAACAACATTAAAGTTGAAAAGTTTAGCGATAAATTAACCACTCACACCCAAGCCAATAAACTTGAAGGCGAAAATTTACTAAAAGAAATTGCCCGCCTTATGGGTGCGGAAGCAAATGAAACCGGCCTACGCGCCAGCACAGATTTAAAACAAAAATGCAATTTATATAAAGAAAAATTATAGTTTTTTATAAGGTAGAGATTGCCACGTCGCTTTGCTCCTCGCAATGACTGTGGAATTTTGTGGGGTCCCTATAAATATGTCATTACGAGAGATTTCCACCATGGAAATCGCGTGGTAATCTGTTTTTAAAAGTGATACGTAAAAAACCACCAACTAAATGGTGGCTTTTTAATTTTCTAAACCTAATAAATAATCAGCAGATACTTTAAAGTATAGTGCAATATTATAAATATTTTCTGCGTTTGGCAAACGTTCGCCAAGTTCCCATCTTTTTACTGTATTATTGCTTACTTTTAAAATTTCCGCTAGTTTAACGTATGTTAGATTATTTTCAAGTCTTAAATCTTTAAACCTTTCACAAAAAACTTTCATATAAAAAATTTTACTTTATTTAAGACTAAAATTGTTGACATTGACTAAATGGTCAATTATAATATATATTAAGCATAAAAAGAGGAAAGATATGGAATATTTTTTAGATTTAGATAAAATTGAAACTTTTATTAAAAACAGGGGTTGGAGCAAATTGGAGTTTTGTAAAGTTTGCGGTATTCCGCCTAGTGTTTATTATAAATTAGGGCACAAAAACCTGACGATGACGAACGATATGCTTTTAAGTATTGCAAAAGTGATGGGCGTTAGTGTGGTTGAAATTATAAAAATAAAAAAATAAGCGGTGGGCTTATTTTTTCTTGCTTGGGGTTTCTTCCTTATATATGTCAATGGCCTGCATTGGGCAAAAGTTCATGCACCCGCCACATTTTACGCATTTTTTAGGGTCTATCTGCGCTTTGCCGTTAACAATGCTTATTGCGCCCACCGGGCAAATGTTTACACAGCCACCGCAAGTTATACATTTATTTCTATCAACCATAATTTCTCCTTTTGTGATATTTACATTTTAGCAAAATGCGGGGGAATAGTCAATAAAAAATGCCAACTGTTTAAAATTGGCAATTTTTTATTATGTTAAGTTGGCGCGGTTGGTTTTACCTGCATTTAATTCCTTTTTAGATAATAAGAAACTCTTTTTAGGCGGTTCAATAATAAAATCTTCTATATCAACCTTGGTGTTATGCACGCCGGCGTCATGTAAAGACTGGCTTATTAAATGATATTCAATTTCGCCCGCTTTATTTTTTTGCTTTACAATAAAATAGCAGTAATCTTCGGCTTCGTAATCGCTATAAAAGTCTACATCCGGATTGTATGCAATGTTAAAGAAGGCGGGGCTATCCAACCCATAATCCGCACCGTCAAAAAATATTTCGTGTTTCTGGTCAAGCGGAATTTCTTTTAACTGCTTTTTGCTGATAGGGCACATTTCCAAATAAAGCGAAGAATTGTTGTAATAAATTAACATTTTAATATTATTGTAATCGAAGTGCGCGCTAATTTGATAATTTTTGCCAGCATATTCAATATTTCTGCATTCGCGCACAATGTCTATCACTTCTTCTGGCAAGGAGTTAATAAAGGTGAAGAAATAGTGCCTGGCCTCGCTGTTGTTTAACAACAATGCATTTAAAATGCGATTTAATTGTGGAATATTAAATATCATACATAATCACCTAAAGGCAGTTTAGCACTATTTTGGCGGACTGTCAATAATGTTTTTAAAAATTTTTAAATTTATAATTTAAAACACCAACAAAAGAACGAACGATTTTAAAATGCACAAAACAATGCAAAACAGCAAGCAAACGGCAATTAGCGCAAGAGATAAAACTGGCAAACAACTTTCAGATTTGTTAAAACAGCTTTTAAAATAACCATCTCCGCCCAAAGTGGATAAATCTAATAAAATTAGCAAAAGCAAACTGAAAACGGCAAAATAATAAACAAGCAAAAACAGCAGAAGCATAAGCGAATTAAACAGCCCATAAATTAACAAAATGCTCGTGAACACCAGCGCTTGCGCGTAAACATAATAAAGATAAAAAACAACGGCAAGCGGAAACAAAAACTTTTTACTGCAAAAAACCCAAATAACTAAATAAAATATCAGCAAACTTATAATAGTTCCGGTTAAAAGAAACACAAAACCGCACTGCCCACGCAAAAATTTAATAAACGCAATGTTGGTTAAATCTATTGGCATAAATCCGCCCGAAAGATTAACCGCCGAAATAACCGCCAGCACAATGGCCAACAAAGATAGCGCAATTAAAATTACAAACAGCAGTTTTTTTGCCTTGATATTAAAAATTATGGAATTAAAAATATTTCCCATAATACATTTTATGCTAATTCTTTGCAGTTTTTAACAAATAATTATATTTTTCATAGTATGAAGTAGGTAGTTAACTCTACCTAAAATACAAAAGGAGAAATATGAGTTGTTGTTTTAATCAAAACTATTCTTGTTGTAACCGCCCCTTTTTACCTCAACCACCATTTAATCAGGGCTCTAGTGGAATAAATGTAGATAGAATAATATTTACAGGCATCACTGGCCCAACAGGCCCTATTGGCCCAACTGGACCACAAGGCCCTGCAGGAACTGGCACAACCGGCCCAATTGGACCAACCGGACCAACTGGTGCAACTGGCCCAACTGGTGCAACAGGCCCTGCCGGCGCACCTGCCGTTAGCTCTGCTGCAACTTTTAGCGCAACAGGCACCCCTGGCTCTGCTTTAACTTTGGCAGTAGGCAATGAATATCCTGCAAGCCAAACCGACATTGTGCTTGACGGTGCAGAGAACAACATTGACTTAACCGCCGGCAGTTACCTTGTAAGCTATGGCACAATTGGCACCACAACCGACACCAACTTGCCATCAATTTCGCTTTCGGTTAACGGCTCTACAGTAGGCGCAACAACAAAAACTGGCGTTCAAACTGCAACCACAGGCTTAAATGGTGTGTATTTGGTGAACTTACCAGCAGACGGCACTTTAGGAATAGTTACCACAGACAATGCAAATGTAACCTATAACGGCACTTATTTAACAGTGCAAAAATTGGGCTAATTGCAAAAAAAGATAGGCTAGCAACCTATCTTTTTTGTTATTCTTTATCTTTAAAAATGGCGTTATATTCTTCCATTGTTATTAGCACCTGCCTTGGCTTGCTTCCTTCTTGCGGGCCAATAAAGCCGGCGCGTTCCATTTGGTCCATTATTCTTCCAGCGCGATTAAAGCCCACTGAATATCGCCTAGAAATCATGCTTCCGCTGGCTTGTTTGTTTTGAATGAACATATATAACGCATCTTTCAGCACTGGGTCAAATTCCTGACCATCCATTCCGCCAGTTTCACCGCTTCCCGAGCCGGATTTATCTTGATAAGGATTTTTTATTGCCTTGCCGGTTGCGTCATCGTAAACTGGCTTGTTGTGTTCTTTAATGTATTCCACCACTTTTGTTATTTCGGCGTTGGATACAAACGCACCCTGCACACGCCTTGGCTCTGGCTTATCTTGTGGCTTAAACAGCATATCGCCCTTGCCCAAGAGTTTTTCCGCCCCACCGCCGTCTAACACTGTTTTACTATCCATATAGTTGGTTAGCGCAAACGCAACACGGCTTGGCAAGTTGGCTTTTACCGTGCCAGTAATTACATCCACACTTGGG
>CANQZB010000075.1 GCA_947628195.1 uncultured Clostridia bacterium
CCGGATATGAAGAGGCGGGCAAAGATATTGTTTGCAGTGCGGTTTCCGCTGTAACACAGGGCCTAGTAATAGGGTTGGAAAAAGTTTTAAAATTAAATGTTAACAGCATAATAGATGAAGCTATTCCGCATTTAAGTGTAACAGTTAAAAATTTATCGGAACAAGAAAATAAAAGCGCACAAATTTTAATGCAAACGGCATATCTAACGCTTAAAGAAATTCGCGATGGTTACGCCAAATTTATTAAAATAAAGGAGAAGCAATTATGATATATATTCAATTATTTGCCCATAAAAAAGGTGGCGGAAGCACCAAAAATGGCAGAGATAGTGAATCTAAACGCCTTGGCACAAAAGTTGGCGATGGTCAATTTGTGCAAGCTGGCTCTATTATAGTTCGCCAAAGAGGCACTAAAATTTATCCAAGTGAAAATGTTGGCTTGGGTAAAGATTACACTTTATTTGCCCTTACAGACGGTGTCGTTCGTTTTAAGAAAGACGCTAGAGGCAGAAAAGTTGCCGAAGTTGAAACTAAAGCATAGTAAAAGGTCGTAAGGCCTTTTTTTGTTGTTAAAAAAAGGCCTTATGGCCCTTTACTTTAAAAATCGTTCATCAAAATATAATTTGCATTGATAAATTAAAGCTAAAACAATATCTAAAACATACAACAAAACAAATGCAACAATTAATACAAAATGAAGTTTAAACAAGCCCAAGCAGGTGATAAGCAGTGCGGTTATTGCCAGCGCAACAATAATTGGAAGCAGTTGAAACTTGTTAAATTTCGTTTTAACTTTTAGTGTTTTGTTAATGTCTTTATTTTGTACATAAATGGTGCGTGAAAATTCGGGTTTAATTTCAAACAATTTGTTGCCGAAATGCGACTCTAACAATTCGTTTACAAAAGGCAATGGCAAAAATTGCAATTTTGGGCTAATCATGCTATCATTCGTTTTAAAAATGGACCTAACATAAACGTTATACGCTTCATTGCAAAAATTTTCCCAAACATTGTATTTAGGCATTACATTCACAATTTTGTTTTTGTCGCCTATGTTTTTAACAAATTCGTTAATAAGGTTAATATCTATTTTTAGGCTAGAGTAGTATATAACAATGTCATCTGCATCAAGCCGTGAAACAAGGTGATGAATTACTTCAGTTAAATTTTTTGTGTACACCGCACTTGCAGGCTGGCCGAATGTTTTAAACAGCGAAACAAGATTTGCTTTTACAACAAAATGCACATCATTGCCCAAATGTGTTGTTATTGTGTTGAGCTTGTTGTTGAAATTTTCAATATCGTCAACCACAAATATAATTTTCATAAAACACCCTCTAATTGTTAATATTATATAAAATTTAATTTAATATGCAAAACATTTAACCCACTTTTGAATATATAACATTATTTTATATCGTTTTTTTCTTTAAAGAAATCATATCCAAAATCATCGTCTTCTATGCTTTCATGCTTTTTTTGACCTTTTGAATTAGATTCTTCTTTGCCGTTAATTGTTTTATTAGATTCTGTATAATTTTTAGCCGTGTCCAAATCTTCTTTAGATTCTGCTACGGGTGTATTGTTTTCTTCTTTATTAACAAGGTCTGTTTTTTCTAATTCTTTTTCCTTTTTAAGTTCTTTAGATTTACGCCTTTTTTCCTTTTTTATTTGCCTTGTGTTTTTGCCCATTTCAGATTTTTTAATTAAAGCAGACCACAAAATAATTGCAATTTGAAGAGGAATGCCCAAGAAATAAATCATCCAGATATTGTATTTTATTAACTGCAAGTGGATGCCCACAATTATTGACCAAAGCAAAATTGTTAAAATAGGGAACAGCAAGAAATTTTTGCCCCAAATGGAATTGAACACTATTAGCACTATGCAGGAGGCAGGAACGGCCCATAAAAATACAAGGGGATAAGATATTTTGCCAACAAGTTGCAAGGTTACAAATATAATTGTTGCGCACATCCATACTGCACTTACAGCCAACAAAGTAATAATTAATTTTGCCGGCAAAAGCCTATCCTTTACTTTTGTGGGTTTTTCATTTATTTCAAAATTTTCATTTGCCAAGTCGTTAAGAGTAACATTGTAAAAATTTGCCAAATCATACAGAACTTCTATGTTTGGAAGGGAATCCCCAGTTTCCCATTTTGAAATAGATTTATCGGAATAATTGAACTTTTCAGCCAATTCAAGTTGCGTTAACTTATAATATTTCCTCAATTTTAATAGGTTTTGACCTATTATTTTATTAATCTTCAGCATAATGCTCCTTATTTTTAATTAACAATTCTCTTTTATTATTTTATCATAAATCCAAGGGAAATACAACTAAAAATGCCTTAAAAATAAATAAAATTTTAATAACTCTCATAAAAGTAGAGAGTACTATAATTTCATGGGTTTTACTATTATAGATTTTTTTTGACAGAAATGTTGATAAATTATGAAATTTTATGATATTATAAGCAACGAATTGAAGATAATAACGTTTTCAATTAAGGGGGATAAGGAGAAGGAGAATATGCAAGATTTAATTTCAATTATTATACCATGCTTTAATGCTGGTAAAACAATTGCGCGCACTTTAAATAGTGTTCGTGAACAAGATTATAAAAATTTAGAGATTATTATTGTTAATGATGGAAGTAAAGATAATACTTTAGAAGTTGCCAACAAATATGCAAATTTAGATAACCGCATCCGCGTTATAACACAACAAAACGCAGGCGTATCTGTTGCACGCAACAATGGCCTACATAGCGCAAAAGGAAATTATATTGTTTTTCTTGATGCGGATGATAACTACACAACACCATACGCATTAAGCAAAATGCTAAAAAGATTAAAAGATACAGACGCTGATATGTGTGTTTGTAATTTTACTCACCCATGTTTTGAACAACATTTGTCAAGCGGGGTATATGATTTAACTGATGAAAATCAATTTTTTAACTATTTTCAGGATTTCTTTGCTTATGGCATGCCATGGAACAAAATAACTAAGCGGGAATGCTTAACAGAAAACTTTGCTAAGGGAATTACCTTTAATGAAGATGAGTTGTTTAATTTGGACAATTTACACAACATTAAAAAGGTCGCATTAATAGATCATGTTTATCATAACTATTATTGCGCGCCATATAATCCACAAGCCGTTGCAAGTGCAGTTAACTCTATCTATTCTGCAGATAAATTATCTCAAAAGAAAAGCACTGCATGGCATTCGGCTATGAAAAATCATGAGTACAGAGTGGCTTCAATATCTAAATTTTTCCCTCAATATAAAGAGGAAATGCAATATATTAGATGTTTTGATTTCTTTTTCTGGGATTTCTTTCTTATGGCAAAAAATAGAATGCCTGAAGATTATATTTCGTTTACTCGTAAAGCAATTTTTGAAGAAGAGTTGTTCCAAAACGCTTTAAAGGATAAAGAGAGATATGGTTTAAAACTGAAAAAATATACAAATGCAGATATTGATGAATTTGTAAAACTTGCCTACTATGCGTTTAGGGATATTAAGGCATACAACAAAAAAATGTCTATGTACAAAGTATTTTTAGGCTTGTTTGGGCATTTCTTCTATAACATTACTGAAAACGCAAATAGCAAAGATGTGTTAGTAAGTGCAATGCTAAGCCTTAACAATAACTCAACTGCAGAAGCAATATATGTAAATTCTTTATTGGAAATGAGGGATTTACAATCGGTATCAAAACAATGCCGTATCATATTATTTGATAACAATATGGCAACTTGGCGTGGTGTTACTGCCAAATAAAAGGAAATTCAATGGAAAAAATATCAATTATAATACCTTGCTTTAACGCTGAAAATACAATTTTACGCACTTTAAACAGTGTTAGGGAACAAGATTATAAAGATTTAGAAATTATTTTGGTTAACTATGGTTCAACCGATGAAACGTTATCTATTTTAAATAGATATAAAGAGATTGATGAAAGGTTTATTGTTATAACTACAAAAAACAATGGCTTTGCAAGTGCTTGTAACGAGGGGTTAAAAGCAAGCACCGGTAAGTACATAATGTTTTTAACAACATTTAATAATTACACATCCCCATACTCACTTTCTATAATGATGAAGGGGTTAAAAAGGGGCCTAAATGCAGATATGTGCATTTGTAATTATGATAGTAATTATTTTAAGAGTGATTACAGATATAAAACATATTTTTTAAACAGAATGTTTGATGTTAAATCTTTTATACAACAAGATGTAGCATATATTTGGAACAGACTAATTAAACGCACATGTATAACTGAAAATTTTCAAGAAAATGTTGTTTGTGAAGATAAAATATTCTTATATCAAAATTTAAAAAATGTTCGCAAAGTTGTTACAATAGCAGATTCTCTAATCAATTGTTTTAAAGATGAAGTTGGTTCTGAAAATTATTTAAAAAATAGTTTAAATAGCGATGTTTTAAATAAAGTTTATTCTGCTTTAGATACAATTAACAGCAGATTTGTTAAAAGTATAGCTAAAATTGACATAAAAAAGGAATTGCAATTTTATTATAGATTAAATTCGTTTTTAATTGCAGTTAATAATTTCTTTTATGCAGAAAATGAGGGCGATTTTAAAGAGTTTTGCAAAAAATATTTAAAAGAAGTTTTAAAAGAACTTCCTGCTAACGGATTAAATTTAACGGAAATTAACGAGGAAAACTTAACCCAATTTGCAAAATTGATTTCATATTCAATAAACGAAATAAAAACTTACAACAAAGATATATCAACATATTTAGTTTCGTGCTTTATATTATCTAAAATTTTCTTTACCGTTTCAACCAAGTTAGACCTTGCTGACTTTTTAACGATACCATATCAAAAGAAGAAAATTAAAGAGATTACTTATGTTAATAATCTCTTTGAATTAAATTCATTAAACCTAATTTAAAACTGCATAAATGCAGTTTTTTGTTTTAATGTTTCAATAACTCCGCAGGCAATTTTTTTGCCAGAATTTCCAGCCGGCTGGGTGGCGAAATCGTCTGGACTATCGTGAATAACAACCGTGCGCCCAATAATTTCATTTATTTTAAAGCGCCGAGTGAAAAAACAAAACCAAGCATCGCCATTGTTCGAAAACAGCGGAGGCATATCCCCAGCGTGATTAGGGTGTGGCAGGTTGGCAGGG
>CANQZB010000076.1 GCA_947628195.1 uncultured Clostridia bacterium
CATCGCTGGCTTGGTTGCGGCTGGGCTTCACCCTAATCCATGTGAGTGGGCAGATGTTGTAACCACCACAACGCACAAAACTTTAAGGGGTCCGCGCGGAGGGCTTATTCTTTGCAAAGCGGAACTGGCAAAAAAGATAGACAGTGCTGTCTTCCCGGGCACACAGGGTGGGCCGCTAGAACACATAATTGCTGGCAAGGCGGTTATGTTAAAGGAAGCTGAAACAGAAGAATTTAAACAATATCAGTGCCAAGTAATAAAAAATTGCAAAACTCTTGCAGAGGAATTAAAAAAATATGGTTTTAGGTTGGTTTCTGGCGGAACAGATAATCACCTAATTTTGGTGGATTTAACCCCATTTAACATAACGGGCAAAGAGGCTAGCGAACTATTGCACAACGCAAATATAACCACAAATAAAAACTCCATCCCTAATGAAAAATTAAGCCCAACAGTTACAAGTGGCTTGCGCCTTGGCACCGCTGCAGTTACAACCTTGGGCATGAAAGAAAAAGAAATGAAAATAATTGCAAATTTAATTTTTCAAGTTGTAACACAAAAGCGCAGTGCTGTAAAGCAAGTTAAACAGCAAGTTATTGCACTTATGAAACAATTTACAAAATAAAAGGCAAACT
Organism: uncultured Clostridia bacterium; assembly: GCA_947628195.1. Classification (GTDB taxonomy): domain Bacteria; phylum Bacillota; class Clostridia; order Christensenellales; family UBA1242; genus Onthoplasma. The sequence goes on from CANQZB010000076.1 coordinate 636, forward strand.
TTGCAATAATTTATAAAATTAGAATTTTTGGGCAAAAGGAAATTTGTTGTAAAATGTTCCTTTTTGTTTTGTTTAGGATTGTTTTTATGTTAAAGTATTCATATGGAAAACAAAAAACGAGAGAATATTGTTAAGCGCTGGTACAAACTTTGTGAGCCAAACAAAAAAGATTGGGCACTGCAAATTATAAGTTACTCGATGTACGCCATAATTAATGCACTTATGGCAATCTTTGCGGCTAAAACAATAAACTGCTTATATAATCAAGATTGGAATGGCGCATTTCTTTGGCTGGGTGTGGAATTTTTAGATATTTTAATAAGAAATGTTTGTATGCACTTTGAATATCATTATTATGGCAAAGTTTATGGCCAAATTAACAAAACTTTGTGCGGAAAAATTTACGATAAAATCATGTCGGTTAACACGGCTGAGTTAAAAAACTTTTCGCCAGAAAGGATTATAAACATTGCACAAAGTAACACGGGTTATGCTTGCGATTTTCCGGATTATGTTGCGGCAATTATTGAAAAATCCATGTTTATTATAGTTTCTTTAATTGCCATATTTAGTTCCAGTTGGTTTGCGGGGTTAATTGTTTTGGCGCTTGCGGTTGTTAACTTTTTTGTGTATAGGGCAATTTACAAAAAAATGGGCTATCATTTAAAACGCAGATTTGAAACCAAGGATGATAGATTTAGGGAATATTCCCGCATAATTAATGCAAAAGAAGTTATAACTGAGTTTGGTGCGGAAGAAGATTACAAAAAGAAAATATTTAAGCATGTTGACAACTTTAATAAAGAATATTATAAATATTACATAACCGACTCTTTTAGAAGCAATTTATATTACATCATTTGGAATGCGGTGGTTTATGCAATAACTGCGGTTTTAATTTTCTTGGTTTCTAAAAATATGTTTGACATTGCGCTTTACTTAGTTGTTGTGCCATATCTAACCAGTTGTACCACAAAGTTTAACGAACTTTTTGATAAATTTGGTGGCACAGAAAATATGCGCGTGGATGTGGATAGGCTAAATTTAATTTTATCTTTAAGCGATAAAGAACTTATAAGTTATGGCGATATTAACAAAGTCTGCGAGGGCTACAATTTGGGGTTTGTTAACGTTTCTTATGAAGATAAGGAAACCAAATTAAAACTAAAAAATGCAAACATTGCCTTTAATATGCACGCAATAAACATTGTGCGCGGTGAACGCGGAAGCGGAAAACGCCTTGTGTTTGACATTTTGCGTAGGCGCGTTGTGCCAGACGATGGCGTTGTGCTTTTGGATAATTTAAATTTGTTTGACTATTCACAAAAATCTTTTAAAAACCACATAGATTATTGCTCGCAACACCCGTTGTTTATAAACGGCACAATTAAGGAAAATTTGCAAGCCACAAAGCGAGATTTATCCAAACTAAACGACCTTATTGCCGAACTTGGCTTAACCGAAGTAATTGCGCGCCAGAAAAACGGGTTGGACACTCAAATTGAAGATGTTAAAAACCCAGAAGACTTGTTTTGGATTGGCATAATTCGCTCTGCGCTTAGCCACTGCAAAATTTTAATGATTTATGAATATCCAAACACGGATAACCCAGAGTTCCACGCAATTTTCCAAAACATAATTAAAACTTGCGAAACGGACAAACGCACATTAATATTATTTACTCATAATCAGGACCACGACAAACTTGCAGATACAGTTTTTGAAGTTAAAAATGGCAAAATAAAAAAGGTGAAATAGGCGAATACGAAAGGCGTGCTGGCGGAAATAATTTTCACTTTTGCTTTAAATGTTCAAATTGATAACGTCTTTGTTTTTATTGTGAATGAATATTTTGCTTTCGTTGGTTTTAAAGGTTGAAAAAACTGGGCGGTGCCCAGTTTTGTTATTTTGTTGTGCGTTTCCTTAAAGTTGGATGTTCCGTTTTAGTGGTTGTTTTAGGTTCAACTTTGGTTTCGGTTTTTGCCTCGGCTTTTGTGTTTGCCGTTTTTGCTGTTTCAACAGGTTTTGGTGCAATCGGTTTTTGTGCGGTAGGCTCTGGTTTTGAAGCTGGCTTAGTTGGAACAACTGTTTCGTTGGCAGCAGACCTTTCGCTAACCTCTGGCTTTATCGGTGCGGGATTTACAACCGGCCTTGCTGGCTCAACTGCGGTTTTAACAGGTGTTACAGGAGCGGTTTGCGCAGGTGTTGCAGGAACAGGTTGCGCAGGTGTTGGCGCAGAGTAAGCATCCGTATTGGCAAAGTTGAAATCGGAATAATCGCCCTTTTTAATTTTGCCAGAATGTTTGTTTTGCAAGCCTAAATCTGCCCTGCAAAGCAATTTATATTTTGCAAGAGAAACTTGCGAGCCTTTAAGCGCAATGTTATAGAAAGCGTGGGCGATGTTTAAATTGTTAACAGTGCACATAAGTTCGTTAAAACAAGCCTTAACTTCGTCTTTATAAACAGCATCCTTTGCCAAAGCCGGATTTTGTTTAACCCTATCCAGCAAATTGAAGGACCTTTCAATAGCGTGTTTTTTCATTTCAAAGTTTTTGTCAAACAAAATAACATCCTTTTCAAGAATGTCCACAATATTTTTTCTTGTTAAGAAAATGATAATAACTGCAAAAATAGATACAACCAGCGCAGCCACGCAGCCCCAAAGTTCAATATTAAAGTTTTGCATAAATACCCCCTAATTGATTTATTATATAATATAGTATAACAAAACAAAAAATTTATATCAAATGATTAAACACTTAATTTTGTTTTATTTTAAAATATTTTGTAAATAAGCAAATAAAAAAAGCGGGGAAACCCGCAATTTTTATTTTTTCTTCAACAATTGTTTTAAAGAAGCGCTCATTTTGATTTTTGGCACTTTGTGTGCAGCAACTTTAACCTTTTCACCAGTGAAAGGGTTTAATTTAACAGCTGCCTTTTTAGCTTCGATGCTAACATTAAAGTAGCCAATGAAGTGCATTTCAACTTCATCTTTAACGTTTTGCCTAAACCTAGCGCCAGAAGCGTCTAACACCTTTTTAACTTGTGCTAATGATAGACCTGTATCTTCAGCAACTTGTCTAGCAAAATCCCCTGCATTAACTGTTTTCATAATTTCTCCTTTTATTGTTGAATTAATCAACTACATTTAGGCTAGCAAATGTTAAAATAAAAATCAACTATTTTTAAGGGTTTTTCTAAAATTTTTATTAAAAACCTTTATTTTAAGATTATTTTGTGCTATTATATACGGGTTAAAAGGAGAAAAAGTAATAAATTATTTAGTTTAAGCGGATAATTTAGGCAAAAATTTAGTTATGGATATTAGAAATATTGCAATTATAGCCCATGTTGACCATGGCAAAACCAGTTTAGTTAACGCCTTACTTAAACAAGGCGGAATTTTTAGGGAAAATCAGGAAGTGCAGGATAGAGTTATGGATTCCAACGCGCTGGAACGCGAAAGGGGCATAACAATTCTTTCCAAAAACTGCTCTGCCTTTTATAAAAATACAAAAATCAATATAGTGGACACTCCCGGCCACGCAGATTTTGGTGGCGAAGTGGAGCGCGTGCTTAAAATGGTGGATGGCGTTTTGTTAGTTGTGGATGCGTTTGAAGGGCCAATGCCACAAACGCGTTTTGTGCTTGAAAAGGCGTTGGAACTTAACTTAAAGGTGGTTATTGTTATTAATAAGATAGACCGACCCGATGCCCGTCTAGACGCCGTTCCGGACGAAGTTCTTGAACTTATGTTGGATTTAAACGCAACCGATGAGCAATTGGATAGCCCTATTGTTTATTGTTCCGCGCGCGCGGGCGTAGCGTCAACAGATTATAAACAGCCCGGCACGGACATGACGCCGTTGTTTGAAGCAATAATTAACCACATTCCAGCACCACAAATGGACGAAAGCGCACCTTTCCAAATGTTAATTTCTTCCACCGAGCAGAACGATTATTTAGGTAAACTTGCAGTTGGCAAAATTGAAACTGGCAAAATAAAACTTAATCAAACTGTGTATATAAAAAACTTTTTTGACGAAAGCAAAAAATATTCCGGCAAAGTGGTTAACATTTTCAATTTTAACGGCTTAAAACGCGACCCTGTAGAAGTTGGCACTGCTGGGGACATTGTCTGCCTGGCAGGCATTCCGGACATCACTATTGGCGACACGGCAAGTGAAACCCCGGATATGCCAGCCCTTCCATTCGTTAAAATAAGCGAGCCAAGTGTGGAAATGACATTTATGGTTAACGATAGCCCTTTTGCCGGCAAAGAAGGCAAATTTGTAACCAGCCGTCATTTAAAAGATAGGCTATATAAAGAAGCGGTTAAAGATTTGTCGCTTCAAGTGTTTGATGGCGCAACTGCCGACCAATTTAACGTGCGTGGCAGAGGGGAAATG